>JAJDUQ010000241.1 GCA_022826505.1 Gammaproteobacteria bacterium | reverse complement strand
GCCCACGCCTACGGCGCCAGACGGGTTGTTCTGCTTTACCCATGGCACCCGGGACTGCCGGCGGCCGGAATCTATCGGCGATGGAACATCGCCGCGACCTCCATTGCATTCGACATTGCCACCGTCGATATTGGCCAGCCGGACTCGGTCCCGAAAGCGCTCCGGGAAATCATCGACGGTCCAGATTCAATCGAGGATTCCCAGGTAGCGGACGGGTACGCTGTTGAACGAGTCCGGGTTGTCCCATCTGCTTGATGCGGCCCGAGAGCCCATCTCCTGACATGTCGTCCGCATCTTCCTCCACGCTCTCGGCCGGGCCGACGACTGGTACCTGACTGTGAGACACCGGCGTTTGGTGATCGCCGGTGCGCGGTGAATGGTCGCGGAATACGAGACTGTCGGGTTGAGTGTCGTGGCGGGGCAGTCCTGGTGGCCGCTCTACTACCGAAGAAGGGCAAGCTTCCGGCTCCCGTGGGTGGCTGAGGGTGGAGTCGAGCGTCACCTGCCGCTGGCCGCGCCACCATTCACGCAGCGCAGCGCTTGCCGATCGATCTTTCCAGTGCCGGTCTTCGGCAGATCGGCCACGAATTCCACGATCCGCGGATACTTGTGGGGCAGCAGTCGATCCTTCACGTACCGCTGCAGGCGCGTTCGTGTCGCATCGCTCCCGTCCACGGAACCGCGCAGGCGCACCACCGCACGCAGCGTCATGCGCCGGTCCGGGAGCTCGTGCGCGAGGACCGCGCACTCGTGCACGTCCGGGTGCTCGTTGAGGCAGTGCTCGACTTCCAGTGGCCAGACCCACTGGCCCGAGATCCTGATCAGCTCGTCGGCCCGGCCCTGAAAGTAGTAATACCCATCCCGTTCGACGAACCGGTCGCCGGTACGGATCCAGTCTGCACGCATCGTCTCCCGCGTCTTGTCCGGCTTTTGCCAGTAGCACGGCGTGGAGCTGTCGCCCCGTACGTGCATCACGCCAGCCTCGCCCGACTGGGCGATCCTTCCCTCGGGCGTCACGAGCTTCACCTCGTACCCCGGCACGCGAGCCCCCGCCGCGCCGAGCCGGTGGTCGTCGGGACGGTTCGACAGGTAGATGTGCAGCATCTCGGTCGATCCCAGTCCTTCGGTCGGCCCATGTCCCACCAGCGCCTTCCAGCCGGAGTAGATCTCCTCGGAAAGCACCTCGGCCGCGGAGATCGACAGCCGCAGCGAGCCGAGATCGCGGTCCCGAACCCCCTCGGCATGGCACAGCGCCGTGTACAGCGTCGGCAAGCCGAACAGCACCGTCGGGCGGAAGCGCTCGACCACATCCAGCACCGCGCCCGCTTCCGGCCGGCCGGGCATGAGCACCGAGGTGGCCCCCACCGAGAACGGAAAGGTGAGGGAATTCCCGAATCCGTAGGCGAAGAAGATCTTCGGCACCGAGAAGCAACGATCGCCGGCACTCAGGCGAAGCACCTGCGCGCCGTAGGACTGCTCGGTGTACGCCATGTCGTGGTGCAGGTGGACGATGCCCTTGGGATTTCCGGTCGAGCCCGACGAGTACATCCAGAACGCCATGTCCTCGGGTCCGGTGTCGGCCGCGGCCAGCTCCTCCGGCTCGCCGTCGACGAACACCGACTCCGGAATCGCACCGGGCGCCGTGTCGGAGCCGTTCACGATGACGATGCGTTCGACCTTCGTGCCCCGAAGCGCTTCCGAATCGAAGCTCGACGCAAGCGACGCCTCGCAGACGGCCAGCGTCGCCTCCGAGTCCTTCAGGAAGTAGCTCAGCAGATCGGAGCGGGTCTGGGTGTTCAGCAGGACCGGCACGAACCCGGCCCGCACGGCACCGAAGAAGGCCGCGGGACAGGCGGGCGTGTCGTCGAGAAAGAACGCGATGCGCGACCCGCGCCGAAGGCCGGCGCTCTCGAATGCATTGCCCCACTGCGCCGCTCTCGCGCAGAGCGCGCGATAGGTCAGGTCGCCGGCCGGACCGGTCACGGCCAGCTTGTCCGGATTCCGGTCGAGGTTGTCCCAGAGGACGGCGGAACAGTTGGGGTGGCGAGCGCGATCGAATCCGATTTCGACCGAACTCGGGGCGTCCGGCGCCACCGGATCGGTCACGGTATCCGCTTCGACGGCCCTCTCCGCTTCGTAGCGCGCCATGAACCGTGGTGCGAGCCTGCGCAGCCGCTCCATGTCGACCCGTCCCGAGCGGGTAATGTAGTCGAACGCGAAATCGAGCGGAGGGAGATTCATCCGGTCGGCGAACGTCTCGTACCAGCGCCCGGACGTGTTCGCGGCGGTCACGAGCTTGCGCACGACGGGCCGGCGCGAGGACTCGAAAGCGGCGAGCGCGTCGCGCAGGTCGTCGATTTCCGCGAGGCTCGTGACCAGGGCGAGCGCGTCCTCCATGGCGAGCCGGGTGCCGGAGCCGATGGAGAAATGCGCGGTATGCGCCGCATCGCCGAGTAGCACCCGATTTCCCGCAACCCACTGCTCGCACCACAGCCTCGGAAACCGGCGCCAATGGGACCGGTTGGTCACCAGCGACGTCCCCTGAAGGACTTCGGCAAAGATATCCCCGCACGCACGGGCGCTCTCGGCCTCGTCCATGTCCGCGAACCCATACCGTTCGAACGTGTCGGGCGAACATTCGACGATGAAGGTGCTCATCCCGGGCGCGTAGCGGTAGTGGTGGGCGTTGAGCGCCCCCTTCCCGGTGCGTACGAATGTCTGGCTCAGGGTGTCGAACGCGCGCCGCGTTCCGAACCAGGCAAAGTGGTTGTCGAAGTGCTCCACGTGCGGAGCGAAGGCTGCTTCGTCCGAACTCCGGACCAGAGAGTTGATCCCATCCGCGCCCACGATCAGGTCGCCGTCCAGCTCATCGAGGTGCCGGACTGGATGCGAGAAGCGGATCGTCGCGCCGAGCGCCTCCGCCCGCGTGCACAGGATTTCGAGAAGCTCGAGCCTTCCAATGGCGGAGAACCCGACACCGTCGATGGTCACCGCGCCCTGCGGGTGGTGGAGGACCATGTCCCGCCAGCGCGCCATCGCCGGGGCGATGGCGGCGTGAGTCTCGGGGTCGTCGGCTTCCAGGAACTCCAGCGCCCGGTCCGAGAAGACGACTCCGAATCCGAAGGTGGCGCCGCGGGGATTCTGCTCGGTGACACGCACGCGCACGTGCGGCATCAACCGCCGCACGAGGATGGCGGTGTAGAGCCCGGCCGGACCGCCGCCGAGGATCTCGATGGCCGAGCTCCTTCGCATCGTCCACCTCGCGCCTTGGTGTTCGATCAGGACGCTGCCGACAGCCGGCAGGTCGGGTCGACGGGAGGCGCAATCCGACGACACACCTCGACCCGGGCGTCACTACAGGTCGGAATACTCTGCGCCAATCCGACCTGTACAGCTACGAAACGCGGTCGCGGGGCCGGTGGCTGGATTCTCGTGCAAGCGTCAGCGAACGGACAGTCCACACCACGCGAAACCGTTCGGTCGGAGAGTGACGATGATGAGGACGACGATGCCAACTCCGCGTTCTACCGGGCTTCGGCCGGCTTCGCTCTGTGCCATCGTCCCCTTCGTCACCGCGTAACCGAACGCTCTCCACCTCGCTCACTTCGGCTGCCGGAAAGCTCACCACGACGGCCGCCTCACTCGTGCTCGTTGCCGCGCCGCTCTCGCCACAACCCGAGCTTCTCCTGCACCGGCCGGTCGGAGTAGCTGAAGAGCACCGCGTCCTCGTCGGGCTCGTGGTGCACGGCACACCAGCTCGGCACCACGAAGACGTCGAGCGGCTTCCACTCGAACGTCTCGCCGCCGACCACCGACCGCCCGCTGCCCTCGACCGGAACGTAGACGGTCGCATCGGTCGAACGGTACGGCGTCGTGGCGAAACCGCCCGGCAGAAGCTGCAGGAACGCGGCGATCGTCGGCATCGCCCACCCGCCGTCGACGGGGTTTACGTAGCGCATCCTGAGACCGTGGCACGGGTCCCACTCTTCGGTGCGCCGCATCTGCTCCAGCGCTTCGCGACTGCGCTCCCAAGGGTAGTTGAATATCGGCGAGGTGGGCGTGCGCTTCTCGTAGCCGACCGGCAGCATGTTCGCGCCGTAGCGGGCGAGGCTGTCGCCCTCCGGTCGGCCCACCGGCTGCTCGTCCTCGCCCAGGTTCTCGGCGAACGAGGCGTCGAGAAACTGCACCAGCGGGATGTCGAGTCCGTCGAGCCAGAAGATCGGAGCGTCGGAGGTGTTCCCGTGGTCGTGCCACTCCCAGTTCGGCGTGATCACGAAGTCGCCGACGGCCATCTCCGTCCGCTCGCCGCCGACCGTGGTATGCCCGCCCTCGGCCTCCAGCACGAACCGCAGCGCCGACTGCGTGTGCCGATGCGAGGGAGCAACCTCCCCGGGCATCACGAGCTGGACACCGGCGAACAGCGAGGTGGTCACCTTCGACTGCCCGCGAAGCCCCGGGTTCTCGAGGATGAGGACGCGGCGCACGGCCTCCTTGGCGCTGATGAATTCCGACGCTTCCAGGAGCCGGCTCCGCACAGTCTCGAATCGCCACAGGAAGGGCACGCAGGGGCTCTTCGGTTCCGGAGTGACGATGTCGCCCAGGACCGACCAAAGGGCGGTCAACCCCTCGGGCTCGATGGCCTCGTAGAACGCCGCGCGCTCGGCGGTCTCGGTGGGACGTTCGTGTGTCATGCTCCTGTCTCCGGTGTCCTTGCGTCCACGGCGATGGTCCCGAGGGTGACGTCAGGCCCGTCGATCACGTCCTGTCCGCCTCCGCCAACCGGCGCCCGACTCGTTCCAGCAACGCTTCGACCAGCGCAGTGGCGCCTTCGCGATCAATCGGCTCGGCATCCGGATCGACACCCACATAGCGAAACTCGACGGCATAAGGCGTGTAATCGACCAGATTACGGAAGGGTTCCACGGCGGCGCCCCGGTCGGCGAGGAGTTCCAGCAGCGTCTCGATACTGTGCGTGAGAGGATAGGTCTCGCCCAGCAGGGCGAGCCAGGCCTTGAGTGCCTTCTCCGCAGCCTGCTGGACGTGGAATCCGAACGATTCCACCGGCGCGTCGGCAGTCATGCTGCGAAGCGTCAGGCCGTCGCGTTCGGCCGCGCGATACATCACCTTCGCGCACTTAACGTCGCTCATAGAGCACCTTCCCCTCACGCAACGCCCGTGCCAGGACGTGATTGAGGGAGTCGCGCCAGTAGTCCACATCCTCATGGGAGAAGACGAGGAGGTCGGCGGAAACGCGAAATCCCGCCACGGCGTGATAGAGCCGGACCAACTCCCGGTGGCGACTTCTCTCCGGCCCGAACGGCTCCGCTTCCACCACGATCAGGTCGATGTCCGAGTTCTCGCGCTCTTCACCCCGCCCACGGGAGCCGAAAAGGATGACCTGTGCCGGGTCGACCTCGTCAACGATGGCCTGGACCATGCGGTCCAGAAGTGCGTCGGTCACCGGCTCCCTGTTGGCGGTTGCCTGCATCACTTCACCTCGTCAAGGCACTTCGCGAGTCCCGCCGTGAATACATGCTCGATCGCGAACATCTCATGCGGCGCGAGTGTACTGCCATCTTCAGACCAGCGCGCCCGGGTGCAGGGCCTCGATCTTCTCCGGCTCCATGTCCCCGACCCGCGGCCACTCCTTCGACTTGCCCGGGTCGAGCAGCCTCAGCGACCGGAGAATCACCTTTCGCCCCGGTGCGCCCATGCCGACTGTCCACCACCACCATGGCGAGCCGAGCGTGGTCACCACCCCCATGAGACTGCAAGCCTGTACGGAACCTGCTCGGTGGCGAGCGTCACGTCGTTGCCGCCTCACGGCCGAGGCTCGTCGGCCCAGGCGAACAGCCAGGTCGCCGTGAACTTCATGAATTCCCGCAAACCCTCGACCGTGATGTACTCGTTGGCCTCGTGCCAGCGGGCTCCGTGGGCGGCGCCAAAGACGATCATGGGCAGTTGCAGCGGCTCCCGGTTGAACAGGTCGAAGGGCGCCGTCGACGGCATTGTCGGCCAGATGTGGGGCTTGATGCCGCGGGCGCCGCACGCCGTTTGAAGCGCGCTGTAAATTCCCGTCGACGGCTCCGTGCGGGACCAGCCGTAGCTCCTGCGCGCCCGCGTGATCTCGACTTCATGGAAACCGCGCCGGTCCAGGTGCCGGCGCAGAAGGTCCTCGATCAGATCGGCCTCCAGGTCCGGGGTGGTGCGGAAGTCGACCCGGGCGCGGGCCCGCATGAGAAGCTCGGTGCGAAGGCGCCCTTCGACCACGCCCCTGGTGTACGCCTCCTCGCCGGGCAGTCCCGGCCACACGCCGAGGGAGATGTTGAGCTGGGGTTCCATGATGTAGCGGGCCAGCAGCTCGCGCCCCGACCCACCTCGCTTGAACCGCGCGATCTTCAGACTGCGCTTGACCGCGGCCTCGTCGAAGTCCGCCAGGAGCGCTTCGATCTCCCGCCGCTCGGCCTCGCTCGCGGGACGCACGTGATCCCGGAATCCGTCGATGGCGATCCGGTCGTCGTCGTCCGTCAGGCTGTTCAGCGCCCGGATCAGGCGAAGCGCCGGCGCATCCACCCAGGCGACGTTGGCGGACCAGATGTCGCGGGCATCCAGAGTGCCGCCCCACTCGCCACCCCGGATGGTCAGGTTGAACCACACCTGCCCCTTGTAGCCTCGATGCACCACCAGCGGGCCGTTCGCGGTTTCCCGGCTGGTTCGCGGAAACCAGAAGGCGTCGGCTTGCCGCAGGTGCTCGGCATGGGTCTCGACGAAAGCGCGCAGACTCGGAGAACCGATCTCCTCCTCGCCCTCGACGGCGTACATCACGCTCACCGGCAGAGCGCCGCACACCTCCTGCATCGATCGCAGAGCCATCAACGCCGCCGCCAGGGGCCCCCGGTGGTCGGTGGTACCGCGCCCGCACAGCACCGGACCGCAGTCGTCGGGCAGGCCGATGCGGGCCGGGTCGAGCACGGAGGGATCGAACGGCGGACAGGCCCAATCCTCGGGGGCCGCGGGAACCACGTCGTAGAAGCAGTAGAGGAGCAGGGTCTTCGCGTCCGCCGCGGCCGCCCCGGTGCGCCCGAGCACGACCGGGTTGCCCTCGGTCTCGACCAGGCGCGCCTCGGTATCGGCGAGACCCGTCACGAAGTCCCGCGTCAGCTCGGCGCTCTCGCGAATTCCCTCTCCCGTCTGCGAGACCCCGGGCTGCCGCAGATAGCGCCTGACTTCGTCCAGGTACTCTTCGAAGTGCCCGTCGATATGGGCGTGAACCTCGGCGATCGCATCCATGTCGGCGCACCTCCGCGCGGTGTATCTCATTCGTGTTCGGTCGACGGCTTCACGCGCCACGATTCCACAAGATGCGTGGATGTCCGCTTGGATGGCAGTTCCCCTGCCGCCTCGGTTCCCGTGGATTCCAGCTTCCGCGGAATGACCCTGGAGTCGTCATTCCGCGGAAGCGGGAGTCCATGCTGCCTTGACCGCACACGAAAGCGGTCTATCGGACGAGCCGGGTGTCGCGCACGCTCCACGAGACGGTGACGCGGTCGCCGGGCCGAATCTGCGGGACGCCGTCCATGTTCTGCTGCTTCATCACAAGCCGCTGCCCGTCGCCGAGACGTACGTGACAACGGGTCAGCTCGCCCAGGTAGATCGCCTCGGTGACGACTCCATCGAGACGATTGTCGGCGGACGTCTCCGGACCCGCGATCCGGACCGCCTCGGGCCGGACCATCAGCTCCACTTCCCGGCCGGTCTCCGCCGGCTCGTCGGTGGGATAGCGAATGGTTCCGCCGCCCGCACGAGCCGCGGTCAGCCCGCCTTCGGTCCCCTCCACGACGGCTCGGAAGAAGCAGGTCTCGCCGATGAAGTCGGCGACGAAGCGGTTCGCGGGCGTGCGGTAGAGGCTGTCCGGAGAGCCCACCTGCTCGAACCGGCCGTCGTTCATGATCGCGATCCGGTCGGACATGGTGAGCGCTTCGGATTGATCGTGGGTGACGTAGATCACCGTGATCCTGAGCTGGCGCTGGAGCTGCTTGATCTCGAGCTGCATGTACTCACGCAGCTTCTTGTCCAGCGCCCCCAGGGGCTCGTCCATGAGCAGCAGGCGCGGCTCGAACACCACCGCCCGGGCGAGCGCCACCCGCTGCTGCTGGCCGCCGCTCAACTGGCTGGGCATCCGCTCTCCGAAACCGCCGAGCTGCACCAGCTCCAGGGCCCGCTCGGTCCGTTCCTCGGACTCCCGGCGGGGCACCTTGCGCACCCGCAGCGGGTAGGCGACGTTCTCCGAGACGGTCATGTGAGGGAACAGCGCATAGCTCTGAAAGACCACGCCGATGTTGCGCAGCGACGGGGGCAGCCACGTGATGTCTTCGCCGTCGAGAATGATGCGTCCACGGTCGGGCACGGTGAAGCCGGCGACGGTCATCAGCAGGGTGGTCTTGCCCGAGCCGCTGGCTCCGAGAAGGGTCAGGAACTCCTCGCGGCCCACGTCGATGGAGACGTCGTCCACCGCGCGCACGTCGCCGTAGTGCTTCGCCACGTTCTCGAAGCGCAGATAGACGTCGTCGCTCATGGGCGCACACCCTCGCTCCTCCGCCTTCGGCCCTGGACCCAGTTCGTGGCGAGCAGCATCAGCACCGTGAACACCACCAGCAGCGTCGACACCGCGGCCAGGGTGGGCTTGATGTCCTGGCGCACGTCCACCCACATGCGCACGGGCAGGGTGGCGTTGGCGGCCCCGCCGACGAACGATGCGATGACCACCTCGTCGAACGAGTGGATGAAGGCGAAGAAGGCGGAGACGATGATCGCCGGGCGCACCATCGGAAGCGTCACGTCGAAGAAGGCCCGAGTGCGGCTGGCCCCGAGGCTCATCGCGGCGTTCTCCAGGCGGATGTCGAAACCCTTGAGCGCCGCCGCCACCATCACCACCACCACCGGCACGGAGCCGACGGTGTGGCCGATCACGAGACCCCAGTACGAGCCCACCAGCCCGAGCTGGGAGTAGAAGTAGTAGAGGGCGACGGCGGTGACGATCACCGGCACGATGATCGGAGAGAGAATGAAGCTGAAGACCGCGTCCTTGAACGGAAATCGTGCCCGCGCGAGGGCCACCGCGCCCATCGTGCCGAGCGCCACCGCAAGCAGCATGCTGACCGGCGCGACCCTGAGGCTCAGCCACAGCGACTCGGTCCAGTAGGGGGTCTCGACGAGCTCGCGGTACCACTGCAGCGAGAACCCGCTCGGCGGGAACTCGAGGTACAGGGAGTTCGTGAACGACACGGGAAAGATGAGGACGATGGGCGCGAGGAGAAACACGACGATTGCGCCTGCCGTCACGCTCAGACCGACGCCGGAAGCGGTGCGCCGCGCCCGGGGTGCGGGCAGCCGCAGCATTGCGCGAACCCCTCGACAGAGACGACCGAATATCTCCGCGGGGGCGGTCAGGAGCCATTCGACTCCTTCCATCAGCGCCCGGCGCACCAGCGCCAACGCCTTGCGTGCCGGCTCGGGCACACGAAACGCTCCAACCCCCGAAGGCCGTTCGTCGCGTACCTTGTCACCGCCCCAGATGCGGTCGAGACCCATGATCCGGTTGAATGCGAGGAACAGGGCCAGGGTGACCACCAGCAGGACCAGCGAGAGCGCGCCGGCGAATCCCCACTTCAGCAGCTCCTGGATCTGGGTGGCGATGAGCATGGCGAGCATGGTGTCGCGCAGTCCTCCCAGCAGGGCGGGGGTCACGTAGAAGCCGACGGAGAAGATGAACACCAGCAGGCAGCCGGCACCGACGCCCGGCAGGCTCAGGGGGAAGTAGACCCAGAGAAAGGTCTGCGTCCGGCTCGCACCGAGGCTGTCCGAGACCTTGACGAGATTCATGTCGATGCCGCGCATGACGCTGTACAGGGCCAGCACCATGATCGGCAGCATGATATGGGTCATGCCGATGACCACGCCCGTGGTGTTGTAGATCATCCTGACGGGATGGTCGATGACTCCCAGTCCGATCATCGCCTCGTTGAGGATGCCGTGGCGGCCGAGCAGCACCAGCCATGCGTAGCTGCGCACCAGGATGCTGGTGAAGTAGGGCAGGACGACGGCGATAATCAGGAGGTTGCGCACCCTCTCTCGCGCGCTCGACAGCGCGTAGGCAAGCGGATAGCCGAGCACCAGGCAGAGCAGGGTGGTCTCGATGCTGATCTTGAGCGTGGTCTGCAGAACGTGGACATAGACCGGCGCGGTCAGCGCCGCCTCGTAGTTCCGCAGCGTGAACTCGGGGTCGAAGATGCTCAGACCGAGAAGCCGGGCGACGGGATAGCCGAAGAAGAACAGGAGAAACAGGACGGCAGGCGCCAGCAGGAGCCAAGTCCGTTCGGCCGGACGGCGTGCGGATGAAGGTCGAATGGCGGCCAAGGCGCTGCTGAGAGTTGCTGAACGGCGAGGGGGCGGGCGTCCGCCCCCTCGCCGGCTGGGATGTCAGGCGTGGCCGTTCAACCCTTGATCTTCCACTCCTCCCACTTCTCGATGACGAGCTCCCGGTTGGTCTTCCCCGGCGTTCCCTCGGCCACCCACCAGGCGTCGTTCTTCAGGATCATGTTGTCCCGGTAGGCCGGGTTGGTGGGCAGGTTCTTCGCCACCTCGGGGGCGATGAAGTCGAACGCCTTCCGGTTGGGCGGACCGTAGGCGATGATCTCCGCCATCCGGGCCTGGGACTCGGGCCGCGCGACGAACGCGAGCAGCTTCATCGTGTCCTCGACGTTCTTCGCGCCCTTCAGCACCGCGTAGGCGGTGTGATAGAGGATGCCCTGGTTCCACTCCACCCCCACCGGGGCGCCGGCTTCCACCACTTCCTTGATGCGCCCGTTGGCGACCGAGCACATCACGACCTCCTTGTCGTTGATGAGCTGGGCGGGGAGCGCGGCGGACTTGCCCCACCAGGCCACCACGTCGTCGCGGATCCTGCTGTAGCCGTTCAGGGCCCGATCGATGTCGATGGGATAGACCTGATCCAGCGGCACGCCCTCGGCCATCAGGGGGCACTCGAAGGAGTAGCGATAGGACGCGTCTCCCATGGAACGCGGGCCGGGAAATTGCTCCGTATCCCAGACGTCGGCCCAGCTCTTCGGATGGCTGCCGGGCGCGAACACGTCCGACCGGTAGGCCAGGACCTCGGCCCAGTAGATGAAGCCCATTCCGTAGGCGTGCCGGTCGTCGGCCGAGATGTTGTCGATGTCCTCGGTGCGGAACTGGTTGTAGTCGACGGGCACGAGCCAGTCGTTGCCGCTCATGATCTCCACGTCGGCGAAGCCCATGCTGACGAGGTCCGCGGTCACGTTGCCGGTTTCCACCTGGGCCTTCTTCTCGGCCAGCGATAGTCCGGAGAGCGTGGCGTGCACCTCGATCCCGGTCTCCTTCATGAACGGCTTGAAATAGGCCTCGACCTGGGCCTTGCCGTAGGCGCCCCCACCGGCGGTGACCACGATACGCCGGTCCGCGGCTCTTGCGATGTAGGGAAATCCGACCACCGAGGCGGCGGCGCCCGCCGCCGTGGCCTTGAGGAACTTCCGCCGTCCCAACCGTTTCGCTTTCATTCGATACCTCCTCCCTTGCCGATGTCTCCCCAAGTACCGTTCACGAGCATCGTGAACCGGATCGAACCCTATCACGAACCATGCGCGCGTCCGTGGAGGTCGTTCTCGAACCCGGGTTCAGCCGCCGACGATTGGGGATGGCGGCGTCGCGGATGCGGTTCCGCAGACAGGTGGGCTCCAACTCGGAGCGGTACTCGTCCATGTTGTTTTCGCTGTTCTGCGGGCTGATCCGCGGTGCCGATGCAGCGGATCGGCGAGTCCGACGAGGTCGCGGCGGCGGTGTGCTGGCTGTGCTCCGACGAGGCTTCGTACATGACCGGGGCGATCGTGAACGTGAGTGGCGGGCGAGAGCTGTTCGTCCGGAGCTGAGCGATGTCCGGGCGCGTCACCAGTCATCTCGATGCGCGACCCCTCGCCGGCGCGGCCGGTTGGTCGCGCGATGAAGCAGCTCTGCTGCGTGCGGTCGACGAGTGCATCGCGGACCGGCGCATTCGAGAGGCGACACTCGATGCGCTCGGCGAGAGCTTCTCGCCGGAGCAAGTCCTCGATGTCATCGCGACGGTCACGATGTATCACGCAATGGCGATCGTCACCCGGACATTCGAGATCCCGGTCGACGAGGAGAAGCCGAGCTTCTCGATCGAGAAGGTCGACTGAGCGCCGATGCCCGAACTTGCGCCGGAACAAGTCGAATCATTCTGGAGCGAGGGGTTCGTCGCCTACCCGAACAACGTTTACTTCGGAGCCATTCCCGACGGCGAACGGCCCAGCTTCCCCGATCGGCCCGCTGCCTGATGTCAGGGCTTGCCGAACTTCGCGCCGGGCGACACGCGTTCAGGCGATCCGGCGTCCGCCACCGGATTCTTCGAGCTCGGCGACAAGCTGTTCGGTCGAGCGCACGCGGCAGTAGCCCTTGAATCCGACGAGCGACTCGCGGTGCCGTGCCTCGGAGGTCGTCGCGCACGCATCGTCCACCAGGGTCATGAGGAATCCCCGGTCGCAGCCGTCACGCACCGCGGTCTCCACGCACTGGTCGGTGCGCACGCCCATCACCATCACGTACTCGATGCGGAGGTTCCGGAGCACATATTCGAAGTTGGTGGAGTTGAACAGGCTCGATGACGTCTTCGGGATGATGATGTCGTTCGGCTCCGGACGCAGCTCGTCGATGACCTCCGCTTCCCACGAGCCCTTCGCGGCGAACAGGCCCGAGATCTTGTAGTCGAGGCTGCGGTCGCGCCCGTCGAGGGTGAGGGACTCGATGACCGTGTAGATGACTTCCACGCCGGAACGCCGGCAGGCCGCGATCAGCCGCCGCCCGTTGGGGATGACGACGTGGCGGATGCGGTCCCACAGCCACGCATGCTCCGGCTCGGCGCGGCACTTCTCCTCGCTGTACTCGCCCTTCTGCAGGTCGACAACCAGCAGTGCGGTCCTGTCGGGTTCGACCGCGCGCTCGCGGAACGCGACGTCGCCGGCGATCGGTATGGCGTCGATTTCGCTTCGTTTCATGACTGGCTCTCCCGATTCCGGCGATGCCGCTCGCGCATGCCTTCCCTACAGGTGCTCGAGGTACATCCGCCGCTCCCAGGGGTGCACGTGCAGATCGTAGGCGGAGAGCTCGCTTCGCTTGAGCTTCAGGTGCTCGGTGCTGACGATCGGGCCGAGCGCCGCGGTGAGCACGGGGTCGGACTCGAAGGCATCGAGCGCCTCGGACAGCGAGCGCGGCAGGAAGTCGATGCCCTTCGAGCGCACCTCCGCTTCACTCATGTGGCCGATGTCGAAGTCGATCGGCGGCGGCAGCGCGAGACCCCTCTCGATCCCGTCGAGCCCGGCCGCGAGCAGCGCGGTGAGCCAGACGAAGGGGTTCGACGCGTTGTCGCCGGATCGGTACTCCAGGTGACCGCGCGGTCCCGTGCCGGGAACGCGCACAAGCGCCGCGCGGTTGCCGACCCCCCAGCCCACGTGGGCCGGCGCCCACGAGCCGGGCTGCAGGCGCTTGTACGAGTTGACGATCGGCGAGCCCACACCGCTCAGGCCCCGCGCGTGCGCGAGCAGGCCCGCGGCCATCTGCCGCCCCACCTCGGACAGCGCTTCGTCGCCGGTGCCGCAGCTCAGCTCGCGCTCGCCAGCCGCATCCCAGAGGCTCAGGTGCACGTGCAGGCTGCAGCCGGGCAGGTGCTCGAAGGGCTTCGGCATGAAGCTCGCGACGAGCCCCGACTCCCGGGCCCGCGCGTGCAGCGTGTCCTTGAAGAGGAGGTGATTGTCGACTGCGCGCAACGGTTGGGCGTATCGCGCGGTGCCCTCGTACTGCGCGTGCCCGTACTCCTTGCCGAGCTGTTCCACCGTGACGTCCATCGCGCGCAGATCGTCGATGACGGCGCGCCACAGGGCATTGTGGCGGTCGAGCCCCCGCACCGTGTACATGCCGTCGGTATCCGCGGGCGCGTACTCGCCGTCGTCGCCGCGGCGGAACAGGAAGAACTCCGGCTCGAACCCCGCACGAACACTCATGCCGCGTTCGGCGTAGGCATCGACGATGCGTCCGAGCCCGGTGCGGGGACAACCGGGCCACGGCGAGAGGTCGTCGGCGCGCATGAACACGTGCACCCGCGCGGTGGCCGGCTGGTGGGGGACGCGCGCGTAGGACGCCGGATCGGGTACGGCCAGGAAGTCGCCGGAGTCCGCGAGAAACGTCGCATCGGCGGGCTGGACATCGTCCATGCGCATGCTCAGGTTCGCGTGCGCGAAGACCACGCCGCGCTCGGCCACCGCCTCGAACCTCTCCCTGGGCACCGTCTTCGCGCAGGAACGTCCGCTGTAGTCGTGGTAGACGACCCACAGGTGCTCGATACCGTCTGCTTCGAGGCTTCCGAGAAGCTGGTCGGCGCTCATTGCTCGTCTCCTTCGCCCGTCTTGTCTCTGACCGCTGGACTCGCCATGGCGTCCCACAAGACCTTCAGGATGGCCGGTGCTCGTGCAAATCGCTTCGCCTTGTCCAAGGGCGTTTCTTCCCCCGCATCTCGCGCTCTCGCGTCTGCCCCGGCCCTGATGAGCGCCTTGACGACCCCCGGCTCTCCGCTGGATGGCGCCACCGCCTCGTGCAAGGGCGTTTGTCCCCCCTCATTTCGCGCTCCAACGTCCGCCCCATCTCCACGAGACGCGTGATGACGGCCGAGTTCCCGTTGTGTCTCGCCGCCTCGTGCAGGGGCGTCGATCCGTGCGTCGGTGGCGATGCGAAGCGCATCCTGCGGCGTGAGCTCCGAGCGCTCGCCGTGCCCGATGGCCGCGATCCGAGCCATCCAGTCCCGGATGCGTGGATAGCCGGCGAGGGAATGCGCGGCCTTGCCGTCCAGGGCCCGCAGCCACCACAGCCGCTGGTAGAGAGCGAAGTCGGCCAACCGGGGCATTCGCCCGGCCGCGTACAGCCGTTCGTCACCCAGCAGGTCTTCCACCCAGCCGAGCATGAGGTGAAGCTGTCCCTCCTGATGCGGCAGACCTGCCGCCACCTGCTCCATGGTCGGCGTCGGGTGTCCCCGCATCGCGGATCGGTCCCTGAAGAAGGATTCCGACAGCGCGTCGCGGTTCATCCCGGTGACATAACGCGCGGTCGGCCACATCAGCACCCGTTCCGCCCAGGTTGCCAGGATGCCGTCGAAGCCGGACCCGCCCTCGGGCAGGAGCGAGGGTTCGGGGCAGCGCCGGTCGAGCTCCAACGCGATGCGCAGTGTGTCGCAATAGATGTCCGCGCCAATCTGCAGCACCGGGGTACGGCGAAAGCCCCCGGTGAGAGGCGTCAGGTTCGGCTTCGGCAGCACCATCGGCACGATGACCGAGCGCCAGGCCAGCCCCTTCAGGCCGAAGCAGAGGCGGATCTTCTCGGCGTAGGGGGAAATGTCGTAGTGGTGGAGGATCAGTTCGGCCATTCGGGTCGCTCCGGTGCGTGGCGCGCCATCGGGTCGGTCGCCGCGCCGCGGTCACGCGACTCGAGAAGATCCTTGTCTCCGGTAACGAGCACACCCACCACGCCATCCGGAGCAGCGGCTCAGGCCCCTTCCCGGCCCACGATCACCACCGAGCAGACGTTCTGGTGCGGGAACCCGCCGAGGTTGTGGGTGAGTCCGAGCACCGGCTCCTTCTCGCGCTGCCGCTCACCGGCGCGGCCGAGCATCTGGAGGTAGACCTCGTAGATCATCCGCAGCCCCGATGCGCCGATGGGGTGTCCGAAGCACTTCAGGCCGCCGTCGATCTGGCAGGGCAGCGCGCCGTCGGCATCATAGAAGCCGTCCATCACGTCCTTCACCGCGCCACCCTCGGGCGAGATGTGAAGGTCCTCCATCGTGATCAGCTCGGTGATCGAGAAGCAGTCGTGGACCTCGAGGAGGCTCAGCTCCTCGCGCGGGTTGGTAATCCCCGCTTCCTTGTACGCGCGCTCCGACGCCTTGCGGGTGGTCATGAAATAGCTGCCGTCCCACGAGTTGTGCTGGACCTCGGTCCCGTTCGAGACCGAAAGCTGGAGCGCCTTCACGGTGACGAGGTCCGGCTTGCCCAGCGAGCGGGCGATCTCCGGGGTGGTCACGATCGCGCAGGCCGCGCCATCCGAGACCCCACAGCAGTCGAACAGCCCGAGCGGCTCGGCGACCATCGGCGCGTTCAGCACCCGATTCTCGTCGATGCGGTTGCGCAGGTGCGCCTTCGGGTTCTTCGCACCGTTCTCGTGGCTCTTGACCGAGACGTGGGCCATGGCGCGCTTGAGATCCTGCGCAGGAACTTCGTGCCGGGCCTGGTACGCCGAGGCGAGCTGCGCGAACGCACCGGGGGCCGAGAAGTTCGCCCAGTACAGATCGTTCACCGCGCCACGGGTGCGCTGCGGCAGGCCGCCGTAGCCGGTGTCCTTGAGCTTCTCCACCCCCATTGCAAGCGCGATGTCGCACGCCCCGGACGCAACCGCATAGACCGCGCCGCGAAACGCTTCCGAGCCGCTCGCGCAGTAGTTCTCGACTCTGGTGACCGGGATGTAGGGCAGGCGCAGCGCGATGGCGAGCGGAAGCCCGGACTTGCCGGCGTGCTGCTCCTCGATGGCGGTGGAGAGCCACGCCGCCTCGATCCGGTCTCGTTCGATCCCGGCATCGGCGAGCGCTTCGCCGAACGCCTCGTGCATGAGGTCCTCGGCGTTGTCGTTCCAGCGCTCCCCGAACTTCGAGCAGCCCATTCCCAGGACGGCGACTCGATCTCGAATTCCCGTTGCCATGATTCAGTCTCCTGCCGTGGGCCCTTCCTCCACCGGCGTTGCCTTCCAGAAGTAGCGGCGGAATCCGCGTCGGGTGTCGTAGTCCTTGACCCGGAACACCATCCGCATCGGATCACCGACGCCGAGCCTGGCGTCCGCGTCGATGTCGGTGAAGTCGATCATTGCGCGGCCGCCCTCCTCGAACTGCACCATGCCATAGTACGCGGGCGGAGCCACCGAATACGTCAGGCGGTCGGCGGTGTACGAGCGCATCGTCGCCCGCATCTCCGAGAACGAATGGTCCTCCTGCGTGTCCGCGGCATGGCAGTTCGGATTGACGCAGACGTTCGCCTTCGGGAACTGGAGGGTGCCGCACTTCGAGCACTTTCCCCCGATGAGCCCGAGCACCATGTCTCGGTTCCGGTAGAGCGTGGTCAGACCCGTCTGCCGGTCCGTCTCCGAACGCAGTCCATGCTCCAGGGCAACCAGATCGTTGACGCCCAGGTAACGATGATAGTCGGCGTCCGCGCGCCGGCGGTTCAGGTATCCCGAGATTCCCCGCTGGGGCCCGGCCGACGCAAGCGCGCCCGTGGATTCGAACACGAGCGCATCGCATCCCTGTCCGAACCCGACGACGAGGATTCGCTCGCCCGGCGCCGCATCCTCCAGCGCATGAACGAGCATCACGAGGGGATGGGCCGCTCCCGCCTCGCCGCATGTCCCCTGGAGATTGTCCCGCAGGCTGTGTTCGGCCAGTCCCAGCTTCTTCGCGACGCCCGGTCCTGCACGGCGCATCGGGGAGGGAAAGCAGAAATGGTCGATCGCACCGGCCTCGACGCCGGCCGCGGCAAGCGCACCGGCGACCGCCTCGGGAACGATCTTCATGAATCCCTCGTCGCGCACCCACCGCTCTTCCCAGACGTAGTCGAACCGCTCGTCCTGCCCGCGGTAGTGATCGACGAAGTCGATGGAGCGGGTAGCGTGCCCGAGCAGCTTCGCGACGCCGTCGCCCTCTCCGACCAGCAGGGCGGCGGCCGCATCGCCGGTGGTGAGTTCCAACGCACTGGCGGCCTTCGTCCGTCGCTTCTCCGCGCTCGCGACGAGCACGGGCCCGCCGCCGCCTCCGGCGACCTGACAGGCCGCGATCAGCGCCGAGGTCCCGGCCCGCTGGGAACCGGCGATATCCAGCGTTCCGATGGCGCCGGCGATGTGGAGGGCTTCGGCCACCACACCGGCATTCTGGCGGTCCTGGAACGGCAGGGTGGTGGAGGCGAGGAAGAGCTGCGAAATCCCCTCGCGGCCGCGCGGTGCCAGACAATCGCGCGCCGCCTCGACCGCCATCGTGATCGAATCCTCGTCCCAGCCCGCGATGGCACGCTCGCCTCGCCCGAGCGCCAGGAGAGCGGGGTTGAACCAGGCGTTCGCCTCGGCGATTGCCCGGCGTTGCAGGCGCGACCTCGGCACGTAGCCGCCGAAGGCATGGATGCCGGCGCTCACCGCCCTGCGCTCCCGAGCCACCGGCGCACGGCTCCGGATGTATCGAGGCTCGGTCGATGCGCGGCCCGGCGCGGGCACAGGCGGTCCCGAGAAATCGCGCCGTTCATACCGGATCCCAACTGAAGATGTCCGCGCTGCGATCGAGCGGGTAGAAGTGCGACTGCATGGCGGGAAACGCGTGCTCGACGACCGACTCCGGAGTCCAGCCCGCGCCTTCCTGAAGGCCGCGCAGCGGCCGCGACTGGCTCATCAGGAAGATCTCGTTGTTGCGCACCGCGAAGATCTGACCGGTGACGTGCGCCGAGCGGTCCGAGGCGAGCGCAACCGCCACGGTGGCGACCTTGTCGGGTGTCATCTGCTTCAGCTTCTCGACCCGCGCGCGCTGCGACTCGTCGTTGATGGGGATGGTGCCGATCATCCGGCTCCACGCGAAGGGAGAGATGCAGTTCGAGCGCACGTTGAACCGCGCCATGTCGAGCGCGAGCGACTTCGAGAGTCCCGCGATGCCGAGCTTGGCGGCGGCGTAGTTCGCCTGTCCGAGGTTTCCGATGAGCCCCGAGGTCGAGGTCATGTGCACGAAGCATCCCGAAGACTGGGCCCGGAAGCGGGTCGCGGCGGCACGCGAGGTGTTGAAGCTCCCCTTGAGGTGCACGTCGATGACGGCGTCCCAATCCTCCTCGGACATCTTGTGGAAGATCGCGTCGCGCAGGATCCCCGCGTTGTTCACGACGACGTCGATCCCCCCGAAGCAGTCGAGCGCCTGGTCGACCATCCCTTGCGCGGCGGCGAACTCCACGACGCTGTCGAAGTTGGCCTCCGCCTCGCCGCCGGCATCGCGGATCGCACTGACCGTCTCCAGAGCGGGGGCGCGATCCCCGCCTTCTCCGGAGGAGGTGCCGCCCGGATCGTTCACGATCACCTTGGCACCGTGCACCCCGAGCATCTTCGCGATCTCGGCGCCGACGCCCCGACCGGCACCGGTGACGAGCGCGACCTTGCCTTCAACCATCCCGGTCATCGAGTCATGCCTCGCGTGTATGCGCCAACTGAATTACCCGTCGGACGACAGCGCCGCCGGTGCCTTCACTCCTTCAACCATGTCTCGCCCGGTGCTCGTGCCAAGCGCGTTTGCGTGTACTCGCCCACCCGTGGCGGCGACTGCCGTTTGGTCCGTGCGTTCAGTAGTGCAGAAGCGAATGGACCCGACGGCCCGGCAGCCGCGCCCTCCCTCCAAGCTCGTCGAGTTCGATCACGAACGCACACGCCGCAATCTCTCCGCCGAACCGCTCGATGAGCTTGCAGCTTGCCGACGCAGTGCCTCCGGTAGCGATGAGATCGTCCACGAGCAGGATGCGATCGCCCGGATTGATGGCGTCGATGTGAGCTTCCAGGGTCGCCGTGCCGTACTCCAGCTCGTACGACACCGACTGCACGTCGTAAGGCAGCTTGCCCGGCTTGCGCAGCGGAACGAATCCGACGTTCAGCTCCTGCGCGGCCAGGACGCCGAAGATGAATCCGCGCGCCTCCATGCCCGCGACCGCATCGATGTCTTCACCGATGAAGGGATGGACGAGCTGATGGACCGTCAGGCGCAGCATCGCCGGATCGCCCACCAGCGGCGTGATGTCGCGAAACACCACCCCCGGCCGCGGGAAGCCGGGAATCGTGCGAATCTTCGATTCAAGACGCTGCACTGGGGCTCTCCTCGTATGTCGTCGTCCCGCAAACCGGTACACACCGGCGCGGCTCGCCTCAGTGAATATGATGCCCGGGTGTGTCGCGGCGATGAAGTGGCGGAGCTGCAGGCAGCACGCTCGTGAGCCCGACGACTGCTGCCCCACCTGCCCCAGCGCCGGACCTTCGGGAACTCCGCCCGTCAATCGGCCGCTGTCTTGCTCATCGCCTCGCGCATCAGGGCGGCGAGCGTTCGGGTCTCCATGCCCGGCGTGCCGCCCGCCTCCAGCGCCGCCGCAGCGCCCGCACGTGCCGCGTCGCTTCGGTTCTGATTCAGCTTGGCGGTGCTGTCGATCGATTCCAGCGACATCTCCAGGGGGACGATCTGGCGCATCATCCTGGCGAGCAGCCCGTCATCGACCTTGTCCGTCTTCCAGGGCGGCTTCGGCGCGAGCCGAGTCTCGAAGTCGTGGCTGAGCCGGTCGAGAATCGGACGCAGCGCCCCGTCGTCGAGGAGCCGCAGCTCTCCCCTCAGATGGACCACCACGTAGTTCCACGTCGGCACCAACTGCGGCTCCCCGTACCAGTCGGGCGAGACGTAGCCGTCGGGACCGGAGACGATCAGGAGCGCGTCGGCGGGGCCGCGGCCAAGATGCCGGGCGAGAGGATTGGCCCGCACGACGTGCGCGAGGACCCGATCCTCGTCCAGCACGAACGGCACGTGGGCGGCCAGGACGCCCTCGGGCCCCGCCACCGTCAATGCGCCGAACCCGCGCTCGCGAGCGAACGCCAGTGCCCAGTTGCGCGGATGCCGGCGGAAGACAGGATTCGGATGCATCGGTCACGCGTCCTGACCTGGTGTGAAAATCCGCCGAATCTCGGCCGGACTCGCGAGTCGATTCGGAAATCGCGCCTGAATCACAGGGACGAGGATCGATCCGGCGCGAACGCCGCGGACGTCAGGCGCAACAATCCTCGAGGGTGGACTCCGACCCGGCGTCGCGTGGAAGACTGCGAACGATGGTGTTGTGAATCTGCTCGGCATCCCCCGACTTCACATACCACTCCCACCGCGCGCCGTCGGGGTCGACGACCCAGGTCTCGGCCTTCTCGGCAAAGCAGCAGACGGTTTCGTCGACGCCGGTCGTTTCGAGTCCGGCCTCGGTCAGACGCCGCTCGGCCGACACGACCTCTTCTGCCGTCTCCACCTCGACGCCGAGATGGTTGAGCGTGGCCCCTTCCGAGCCTTCGAACAGCACGAGCTTCAGAGGCGGATCGGCAACGGCGAAGTTCGCGTACCCGGGCTTCACCTTGGCGGGGGCGGTGTCGAAAAGTCGGGAGTAGAACTCGACGGCCCTGTCGAGGTTGGTGACGTTGATTGCGAGTTGCAGTCGTGACATGGCAGTGTCCTCGGAAGTTTTGCAATTCGGTGGTGGCGCGTCGCCAAATGCGTGTCGGTGCCGGGCCTTCCGAGTATAGGCGACAGTCGCCATCCGTGGCGCCGCGTCGCGGCTGTCCACGGGATGTCCCATCCCCGTCGCATCAGCCGCATACTGGTACGAACAGAACACCGAGGTCCGGGCCGTCACCATGAGATACACCTGGTACGCATCCCCCATCGGTCGGTTGCTCGTCGCCCGAGACGACGTGGCCGTCCGTCACGTCACCATCCCGGACCGCGACCCGTCGCGACCGGACTCGCCTCGCCGGAAGGAAGTGAAACCGCTCGAGCCCGCACCGGACTGGATCCACGACCGGGCCGGACTCGCCCGCGAGATCGCGGAGCTCGACGCCTACTTCGCGGGCGAGCTGCGGGAGTTCGAGATGGCGGTGGAGCCCGAAGGCACCGCATTCCGGCGCAAGGTCTGGGCCGCACTCGCGCGCATCCCCTACGGCGAGACCTGGAGCTACGGGGAGCTCGCCCGCCGGGCGGTGGGCCGCACCGGAGCGGCGCGCGCCGTCGGCGCCGCCAACGGGGCCAACCCCGTCGCGATCGTCCTGCCCTGCCATCGGGTCATCGGGGCCAACGGCAGTCTCGTCGGCTACGGGGGAGGGCTGAACCGCAAGTCGTGGCTGCTGGCGCACGAACGAGGTGAGCGGGAGTTTATCGACGCCCTTTCATGACTCCCGAACGGCAAGTCGCGGGCCGTACCTTCGAGGAAATTCCCCTGCACCCGAGCCGTGCCGATCGCCCTTCACTCGCCACGATCGGCACAGCGACCTGTGCGGGTTTCGACTGTCAGTCGGCGCCTGCCGTCGCGACCTTCGGCGCCGGGGCGACGGCGGGGCCGCGCTCCTTGCGCAGCAGGGCGGAGAAGATCTGCCGGGCGCGGCGTAGCGCCTTGTCGGGGCGCAGGTGGACCTCGGTATAGCCTTCGTCGGGAAAGTCGAACATCTGCT
The DNA here is from genome assembly GCA_022826505.1 of Gammaproteobacteria bacterium. Classification (GTDB taxonomy): domain Bacteria; phylum Pseudomonadota; class Gammaproteobacteria; order HK1; family HK1; genus HK1. Next base: position 8,430 of record JAJDUQ010000241.1, on the reverse strand, counting down.
GCTGCTTCTCGAGCGCCCAGAGGTCTTCCGCCGCCACCGCCGGGAACATCTCCCCGAAGCGCTGCCCGGCCGAGACGCTCGGATCGCCGCGCGACATGAGACCCGCCTTGAAGTTCACGACCCAGCGCCAGACGTGGTTGGTGCCGTCGACCGGAGTGTGCGTGTGCATCAGCACGTAGCCGCGTTCGGCCTCGGTGCCGAGCTGACCCGGGGGCGCCACTCGCATCTGCACCCGCGTGAGCCCCGGCGAGACCATGCAGTGGGTGTGGTGGCGGTCCACCACGTCATAGCCGAACCAGTCGGCGAGGAACGGCGGCTGCTCGTAGTTTTCGACCTCGCGGACGGTCCGCACGAAGCGGTTTCCGTCGACCTCGCCCTCCTCGAGCTTCACCGGAATCCGGCTGTTGGCGGCGTCGCCGATGTTGCCGTCATGCAGCGGATAGAAGTGCGAGATGTCGAGCAGGTTCTCGATCAGCAGCAGGTAGTTGGCGGGCACCTGCATCGGACCGGAGCTGACTGTCTCGTATCCGTCGTCGCCGACCTCGGGGGTCCGCGGTGGCCGAGACTCGTGCTGTCGCTCCGGGTCGCCCGGCCAGACCCAGACGATGCCTTCCTGCTCGATCACCGGGAAGGGCCGGAGCTTCGCATGCTCGGGAATCGGGCCGTCGGGATGCGAAGGCACCGCCACGCAGGCTCCGCCCGGTTCGTAGCACAGACCGTGGTAGGCGCATTCGAGGGTGCCGTTCTCGAGCACCCGGCCTTCGGAGAGCGGCATGCGCTTGTGCGCGCACCGGTTGTCATAGGCGCCGATCGCTCCGTCGCGCGAGCGCCACATCAGGACCGGCCGCTTTGCGATCGTGTGTCCCTGCAGATCGTCCACCGCGAACTCCTCGGAGAGTCCGGCGGCGTACCAGGCGTTGCGGATGTAGTGGCGGGGAATCATGAGCTGTACCTCCGAATCGTCGGGGCCTCGCGGCGCGCACGCCGCGCAAGGGCAGTACCGGGCGCAATGTCAAGTGTAGTGCAAAGAGCGGGGGCGCGAATCTCTACGTGCATCCTGCCGGTGTCGGGCCGTGCAGCTCGCCCGACCGCCCTGCTCGTCCCGGGCTCGGATCGGCCGGCTCGCCCGGTCGCCGAGATCGTCTCCACACGCCCGGTCCGTGTCCCGACGTGAAACGCGAGCCGGTGCGCAGAGCATCCGAATCGAGCTGGACTCGAAGAGCACCACTTGGACTCGAAGAATGCCACTTCACAGATCCAGCACCAGCTCCTCGGTCCGGCACCGGGCGCAACATATGAGCACGTAGTCCTCGCGGTCCTCGTCGTCGAGCACCTCGTCGCGGTGCTCCGGCTCCCCTTCCAGGTAGCGGGTCATGCACGTGCCGCAATACCCCTGCTCGCAGCAGGTCTCGATGTCGATGCCGTTCTCGCGCAGCACCTCGACGATGCTCTTGTCGGCCGGCACCGGAAAGACCTCTCCGGTCAGTGCGAGCCGGATGCGAAACTCGTACTCGTCCACGGGAATGTGCGCCGTCTTTCGCTCCGGACGGAATTGTGCGCCACGCGCCTGTGCTCCAGCGCTGCTGTAACATTCGCCCGCCCGCACCCGGAGTCGAGCGGACCGACCGAGCCGGAAGGACCGAGCGGCCCACCAGGGCACGAACGCGTCACCGAATCAATCCGATGGAGCCTGCCGATGCCGACCGCAAACGTCAACGACACCACCCTGCACTACCGCTTCGATGGCCCGGAGGACGCACCGGTCATCCTCATTTCGAATTCCCTCGCGTCGAACCTCACCATGTGGGACCACCAGATCGACACCCTGCTCGGGCTGGGACTCCGGGTGCTGCGCTACGACAGCCGCGGCCACGGGCAGTCCGGGGTCACCCCCGGTCCCTACAGCATCGAGATGCTGACCTCGGACGCGATTGGACTGCTGGACGCCTTCGGCATCGAGCGTGCGAGCCTCATGGGTTGCTCCAAGGGCGGCATGGTGGGCCAGATGGCCGGCACGAAGTACGGCGACCGGATCGACAAGCTCGTGCTCTGCTCGACCTCGGCCTACATGGGCGGAGGAGACATGTGGGAGGCCCGCATCGCGGCGGTGACCAACGGCGGAATGGCGGCGGTGGTGGATGCGACCCTCGACCGCTGGTTCACCGGGCCCGGACAGGATCGTATCCCCGCCGACGTCGCCCGGGTCCGGGAGATGATTCTCGCGACCCCGTCGGAAGGCTTCGTCGCCTGCGCCCACGCGATCGCGGCGATGGACCAGCGCGAGAGCATTCGTGCGATCGACCGGCCCACGCTCGTCGTGGTCGGCAAGGAAGACCCCGGCACCCCACCGTCGGCGGCGGAGCTCATCCACGATCGCATCGCGGGTTCGAAGCTCGTGGTGCTGGAGGAGAGCGCGCATTTCTGCAACGTCGAGCAGGCCGACGCGTTCAACGCCGCGCTGGAGGAGTTCCTGGGCGCATGAACGCGGTGGTCGTGCCCTTCGGCGACGGCGAGGCCCCATCGTCCGCGCCGACGGGAAGCTCCGCGAACCTGAAGCGACTTGAAGCCCGGCTGCGCGGGCTGGTCGGCAAGGCGATTGCCGACTACCGCATGATCGGGGACGGCGACCGCGTGATGGCGTGCGTCTCGGGCGGCAAGGACTCGCACGTGATGGTGCACATGCTCACGACGCTGCAGCGCAGCGCACCGGTGAAGTTCGAGGTCGTCGCCGTCAACCTCGATCAGAAGCAACCGGGATTCCCCGCCGACGTGCTGCCCGCGTACTTCGCCTCGCGCGGCATCGCGTTCGAATCGATCGAGCAGGACACCTACAGCGTCGTCAAGCGCGTGCTCCCGGAGAACAAGACGATGTGCGGACTCTGCTCGCGGCTGCGCCGCGGCGTGCTCTACCGCTACGCGGCGGACCGGGGCTTTACCCGAATCGCGCTCGGGCACCATCGTGACGACATCGTCGAGACGCTGTTCATGAACATGTTCCACGGCGGTCGGCTGCGCGCGATGCCGCCGAAGCTGCGCAGCGACGACGGCCGCCACGTCGTGATCCGGCCGCTCGCGTACTGCGCGGAACGCGACCTGGACCGGTTCTCCCGCGCGCTACGATTCCCCATCATCCCCTGCAACCTCTGCGGCTCCCAGGATGGACTCGAACGCCAGCGCATCAAGGCGATGCTGGCCGGGTGGGAACACGCATCGCCGGGACGGACGGCGCAGATATTTCGCGCCATCCGGCATGTCGGGCCGTCGCATCTTGCCGATCGCGAGCTGTTCGACTTCGAGACTCTATAGGGTCGGATCGCTCTCCTGCGGTCCGACTTCGCGGCCGATGGTCAACGACGCGAGCCGGCGCAATCGCAAGGGACCGGAACCGAATGGAGTGATCGGCACGGACTCGCGACCGTCCTGCGAATCACCGCCCGCGGCGTGGTACCCGTACGTGCTGCGCACCCGGGAGGGCGCGATCTACACCGGAATCGCCACCGGCGTGTCCCGCCGCACCGCCTGCAAGGGACTGGATTCCGTCGAGTGACCGGCACGGACCCTCGACCACTCCACGAATCACCGCCCGCGGCGTGGTACCTGTACGCCCTGCGCACCCGGGACGGTGCGATCTACACCGGAATCGCCACCGACGTCGCGCGCCGCATCGCCGAGCACGAAGGCGGCGGTCCGCGCGCCGCGAAGTCGCTGCGCGGCAAGGGACCGTTCGAGCTGCTCTACCGAGTCCGGCTCGACGACCGTCGGGTTGCGCTTCGCGCCGAGCATGCGATGAAGCGGCTCTCCCATGCAGAGAAGATCCGGATCGCATCGACGCACCCGGATGCCGCAACCCTGCTTTCCTTGCTGGGTCTCGACTCGTAGAGCGACGATTGCTACCGGCCCTTGAACCTCGGCTGCCGCTTCTCCACGAATGCCGCTGGCGATGCCGCGGACGATCAGCCGGATCCGGCCGCCAGAAACAGTGGAACTGTTTGTCGACCCGGGTCGATGCCTCCGTCGCCAGGTCCTTCTCGAGCAGGCGGTTCAATCGCAATGCGAGCCATCCCCGCGAGGGTCGACCGGGGGGCGACGCCCCATCGTTCCAGAGTTCGAGACAGTCACGGTGCCGAACCCGGCGATGTGTCCGGGGCAGGCACGTACTGTTGCACGTAGTTCATGAGGTTCGGAATGCCCGCCTCCCACATCGGTTCGGTCTCCGGCCGCCAGACGTAACCCAGTCGACCCAGCGCAGTCCTCGCCGCGGTCACGGTGTCCGGGCGCAGCGCCTCTCCCAGACCTCGTGCAATCGCCGTCTCCAGCTCCTCGTCATTCAACAGGCTCCGCTCCTCGAATGCATCCGCAACCGCTCGGGCCACCGGCAGCAGTCCTCGATCCATCAGCTCGTCGTAGCGTTCCAGGTAGTAGCCGTTCTTCTCCCGGTCGAACGCAGCCTGCGCGCGCGCTGCGTCTGCCCGCTCGATGCGTTGGCGCTGTGCGTCGGAGCCGCGAATCTGCCTCCATACCGCTTCGCCCCAGATCTGCACGAAGTAGGGATAACCCTGACTCTCTCGGACGATATGCGTCATCGCATCCTCGTCGATGCCGACATGTTCGTCCTCCAACGGCCTCCGGAGCGCCGCCGCGCTTGCCTCCGGATCGAGGCGACCGACGGGACACCGCTCGGCCCGATTCCAGAACGTCGCGTTCACCGCACCGAGGCGGGACCGCAGCTCCGGCGTGCCCGCCAACACGAGCAGGAAGGGCAGCTCCCGGCCCACCTGCTGGCTGGCGTTCAGCAATGCGCATCCGACCTCTTCCCCCAGGGTGTGGGCTTCGTCGAGCAATAGGGCCAGCGGCCCCTTCCTCGCCCGCGCGGCGAGCGCCTCGTCGAGGGGAGGCGGGCGGTCGTTGCCCGGACGCCACTTGATTCCGTACACCGAAATTTCGTTCGGGGTGAGATGTTGCCACCAGGAGGTGGACAACAGGCGTTCGACGAGCCTCGTCTCGGTACGAATCGCCGCGGGGACGAGTCGAATCACGTCCACGCCGGGAGATGCAGCGGTTTCCTTCGCAAGCCAAGCCAGCAATGCCGTCTTGCCGTTGCCGCGCGGGCCGTAGAAGACGATTTCGCGCGGTGGCGGACGGCCGAGCCGCAACCGGCTCACGAACGCCCGGCAGAGGTCCTGTTCGTGTTCCCGCCCCGCCAGATAGGGCGGCAGACCTCCGTCACCGGCCTGAAACGGACCCAGCTCGTCCCTGGTAGCCATGGCGGCAGAATGACTGCCCGACCCGCGAGCGTCAATCGAAGGACAGGTGGAATAGCGCCGTCGGTCGGCGTTGTCGTTCAAGCTACGGGCGGTACTGCTCCAGCGCGATATCGGGAACGCCCTTCCTTGACAACATTCGTCGAAACGGTGTTTATTGTTGAATATCTGACTTTCATGATATGAAATGCAACAATTAATCGCCCGCCCACACCTGCGGGCAGCAGTGTCGGACTGCCTTCAGGAAGCGCCGGTGGTCGCCCTGCTGGGTGCGCGGCAGGTCGGCAAGACCACTCTGGCGCAACAGGTCGCGGCGGCGTGGCCGGGGCGGTCCAGACTTCTCGACCTGGAGGTTCCCGCCGTTCGAGAGGCGCTGGTTCGGACGCCGGACGTCGTGCTGCGCGGCAACGATGGACTGGTGGTCGTCGACGAGGTGCAGCGTCTGCCGGCACTGTTCGAGGTGCTGCGTCCGATCTGTGACGACCCGGACCGTCGCGCCGTCTTTCTCCTGCTGGGCAGTGCTTCGTTGGATCTGATCCGGGGTGTCTCGGAAACTCTGGCGGGTCGGATTCTGTTCGTCGACGTTTCCGGGTTCTCCATCTCCGAAGTCGGGGCCGAGCACCAGCAACGGTTGTGGATGCGCGGCGGATTTCCGCGCGCCTGGCTCGCTTCGTCGTCGCCGGCGTGGACGCGATGGATGCAGTCATTCACCCAGACGTTCCTGGAGCGGGACATACCCGGACTGGGGTCACGCGTTTCGCCGACGGCAATCGGACGGTTCTGGAGAATGCTCGCCCACTGTCACGGCCAGGTCTGGAACGCGGCCGCGCTTGCGCGGTCGATGGACGTCAGCGCGACGGCCGTGAACCGCTATCGCGACCTGCTTGCGGGCACCTTCATGATTCGGGTGCTGCCTCCCTGGTTCGAGAATCTCGGCAAGCGGCTGGTGAAGTCGCCGAAGGTGTACCTGCGAGATGCCGGCATCCTGCACTTCCTGCTGGGGATGGAGGACGCCGAAGAGCTGCCGATGCATCCCCGCTACGGTGCGAGCTGGGAGGGCTTCGCCCTGGAGCAGACCCTTGTCGCGCACGGCGGCCGGGAAGCATACTTCTACGCCACCCTGCGCGGAGCGGAGCTGGATCTGTTGCTGCTGCGCCGGGGCAGACGCTGGGGGTTCGAGTTCAAGTGCACGGACGCGCCGCGCACGACGAAGGCGATGCACGTCGCCATCGACGATCTCGGTCTCGAGCACCTGTGGGTCGTCTATCCGGGAAGCCTCCGCTATTCCCTGACCGACAGGATTACCGCCCTGCCGCTTGTCGAGGTGGACAAGATTGCATTTCGGCCGCACACACGATGACGCGCAACGTGTCGCCACACACATCACAGCGCTCAATGTCGATGGCGCACCGAGATTGAAGGCCATGACGAGCCCGACAGGCAGGCAGTGGGCGAGGATGCGGGAGGTCCGACAGGCATCGCACCCGACCTGGAGGAATCCGCACTCGAGGTACGCATCGAACTTTTCGTTGCCGAAGCGGAGGGAGCGAGTCTCCCCCCGCTTCGGCATTCGGCTTACTGCATCGCGGCACCGAAATAGCCAATCAGCTTGTGATCGTCGGCGCTGTTGGTTCCCGTCAGCACGCCACCGACTTCCGCCGCCTGCGGCCCGAAGACACGGCCCTCCATGTCGACATCCCAGGTGACAAGGTCCTCGGTACCCGTCATGTCCGCCCTGAGCCCGGGACCGGATGCACTCTCTGCAATCATGCCGTCGATCGTGAACCGACCGGCAACGGGCTCGTAGGAGCGCTGACCACGAAGGCGTGTCTCAACGCCGTCAATCGCGCCACTGACGGTGCTGTCCGTGAAATCCAGGGTCAGCGTCAGATTGCTGCTCCGCAACCAACCACTCGACGGCGTAGTTGGGGGCAGTGAAACGGGGGCAATGAGCTTGGCCCGGAAACGCCCCGAGTATTCGGCCGTGCCCGCCGGCAGCGTTTGAGTGGGAGTGCCATGAACAAAGTATCCAACGGCGGCACTCAGAAGCGAAGCGTCATCGCCAGTCTCGTACGCCTCCGCAAAGTAGATGTCGAAATGATCGAACTCCGAATCGCCAAGGCGTGCCTCGCGTGGTGTTTCCGATTCGACGGTGTAGATCCAATTGCCTAGCTCCTTGTAGTAGAGATCGAAGTCATCTTCCGGATTGGCGCCATAGTCACTCTCGGCGAAACGAATCGTCCGGTCGGTGCCGTCAATCCTGTACGTGATGTCGAACCCACCCGCACCATCACCTTCGGCCTGAGTCACCGTGGGAGAATCAAGCAGTTGACTCTGAAACATTCCCGATGATGATAACTGCACGCCAACGAATGCCCCCGATGTCACCTCGGGATCACCCACGGAAGGCCCGGTGGGGGGCGGCTCGGTCGAGGTCGGAGCGGTACTCCCATTGTCTGCCGAACCGCCGCAGCCGGACAGGATGACAGCGGCGGCTATGGGGAGAGTGATGGATTTGGCGGGGCGGAGCATCTCGTGTTCCTCCATATCGGGGCCCGTGTCGCCACACCGCCTGGAATCGGCATTGGTCGTGGCGATGGGGCCTTCCCATCGTGGCTTCAGGAGGCGGGGTGGTCGTGCTGGGGCCGCTCCGCCTCGCGCGTTCCGGCCCGGAGATTGGCGCCGGGCCAGTGTGAACCGCGTGCAAAGACGAAGTCCTGCCTATTCGCCGGGCTGGGTCATGACTCCCTGCCGCTGAAGGCTGTTGTATTCAGCAGGTGACCCGACAGGGCGGGGCACACGGTTCACGGGGGAGGTACTTACAACATTCGGTTGTCCGCTGCAATCCGTACTCGCTCGCGGGGTGCACGTCAGATTTGTGGTGAATTGAGAAAGGGCATGGGATGCGGTGTGGAATGGCGGGTTGTCTGTCAAGATAGAGTTTTGACAGGTTGGGAGGCCCGCCATGTCTGCGTCGATTTCGGAGCTGGAGGCACACCGCGACCGCCTGCGCACGGAACTGGGGGCGGTCGGCGACCTGCGCCCGGGCACGCTGGTCGAGCGCTATCGCAAGTGCGGCAAGCCGAGCTGCCACTGCGCGCGCGAGGGCGACCCGGGCCACGGTCCGGTCTGGACGCTGGTGTTCAACGCAAAGGGCAAGTCGAAGACT
>JAJDUQ010000270.1 GCA_022826505.1 Gammaproteobacteria bacterium | reverse complement strand
TGGGAGCGCCAAGCTGCAACATCATGACCTCATACCACAAATCTGACGTGCACCCGCGCCGTGCGAGACTTCCCGGCGTACGTATCGCATCCGCCGGCACCGCGTCGGAGCGATCCGGGAGGCGACGTCGTGCGAGGATGCGTCACCGGCACCACTCACGCACGGAACCCGGACGGGACGCTTCGGTGCCATCTGCCGCGGCATCGCGGACTGCCGTCCGGTCCGGGCCGTCGCTCGGCGATTCCTGACCGGCGGCGCCATTGGGGCACTTTCCCGGGAGACGACGTTCATGGTCATCAACGACGCGGCGGTCGCCGCATTCTGGAAGACCTGCTGCGGCGACCACGCCATCGCAGAGAGCGCGTACCGCCATGTGGGACCGTTCTCCGACCCCGAGCTGGCGCCCTACCAGCAGATGCTGCTGCAGTTGGTCAGGGAGGGTACGAAACGCGCCACGGCGCGCGTCGACATGGAATTCGAGAAGTACGGCATTCCCCGGCGCGTGCCCGGCGACCACTGGCTGGTGACCGACACCGCTGGTGATCCTGCGTGCCTGGTGCGCATCACCGACGTCCAGGCCTGGTCTTTCCTGGAGGTACCGCTCGGCTTCGCGCAGCGCGAGGGCGAGGGAGACAACTCCCTCGCGTACTGGCGCAAGGTCCACAAGGACTACTTCGTCCTGCAGTACGAGCAATGGGGCGTCGAATGGCGCGACGATCACCTGGTCTGCTGCGAGGGCTTCGCCCTCGTGGCAATGGCGTAGGCGCGAGGCGTCCTCGAGATTCGTCGGCCTCGCACCCGCGGGTGCCTGCGGGGTTGCCGGCGACGATGCTCTCGCGCCGACCCGTCTGCCGATACGAGGCCGCCGGGACAAGGGGCCTGGCGGAGCCCGTTCCCGCCGAACGACGGCTCGACGCCTGCTGGAAACCGTTCGTGAACTCCTCTTCGCCGCATGTCCACGATTTTCCCCGCTGTTTCCGCGTCACGCCGAGCACGCATGGCCGGTCTCCAGGCTCGCACTGCGCGTCGCGGCGCGGGGTGGGGGCAGTGAGCGGAAACGCAGCGGATTGACGCCACGACGCGAATTGCCGCTTACACCCCCCCGGCCCGATCCCCGACGTACCGATGGACGTGGTACGGCTCGCGCGCCAGCCCCACGCAGAACGCTCCGACCACGTCGGCCACGGCATCCATCTCGCGGCGCAGGCCGGCATTGGCCTCGGCCAGCTCTGCCGCCCGGGCGTTCGCCCGGTCGACGAGTCGGTCGTAATCGATGGTGGCGAAGCGGCCCCGGTCGTAGACCATGCGGCCCGCGATCATCACCGAATCCACGGCGGTGCCGTTCTCGCAGAACACGACCTGGTTGCAAGCGTCGTTGAGAGGCACGTAGTTGAGGTCGCGCAGGTCGACGAACACGATGTCGGCGGCATGGTCGGGCGCGAGCCGGCCGATGCGCTCGAACCCGAGCACGCGGGCGCTCCCTTCAGTCGCCATGTCGAGAACCTCCGGCGCGCCGAGCCAGCGGCCGTAGTCGGGGGTTTCGGCGCGCGAGGTGAAGGCGGCCAGGCGCATCGCCTCGAACATGTTGAGCTGGTCGGCGCAACTCGACGTGTCGGTACCGATGCCGACCGCGACGCCCGCCGTGGCCATTCGCTCGGCGCGGGCGAAGCCGTTGCCGAGCCGCAAGTTGCTGCCCGGATTGTGCGCCGCCGCCGCGCCGCGGTCGGCGAGGCGCCGGATGTCGTCGTCGTCGAGCCACACCGCGTGGGCGGCTCCGAACCGGGGACCGAGAACGCCGGCCTCGTCCAGGTGGTGCGTGAGCGTGCGGCCCCAGCGGCGCAGGGCGGCGACCGCCTGGACCTTCGATTCCGCGACATGGGTATGGAAGAACACGCCGTACTCACGGGTCAGATCGGCGACGTCGACCAGGAACGCGTCGCTGCACAGCAGCGGGATGGTCGGCGCAAGGGCCGGGCGCACCCGGTCGCGGTCGAACCGCCAGTCATGCAGCACGGATCGGGCACCCGCGAGCGTCGCCTCTGCGGGGGAGGCCCGCATCCGCGCGAGTCCGCCACGCAGCGTCTCGGGGACGGCGTCCATCAGACCGGGCACGGCGTCCCAGAACACCCCATCCGCCAGTGCCGGCGCCACCACCGCCCGCATGCCCGCCTCGTCGTAGGCGGCCGCCACCTCGCCGATGCCCTCGGATGAGGGCCAGGGCAGCTCCAGCACCATGTCGTAGCACGCCGTGCAGCCCTTGCGGATCATTTCCGCCGCGCCGAGCGTCGCGCCGAGGCGCAGGTCCTCGCGGGCGCGGCCGCCGATGACCCAGGGCCCGGCATTGAGCATCATCTCCAGGGTCCAGTTGCCGGCGACGCCCTTGGCCAGGGTGTAGTGGCTGTGGGTATGGGCGTTGACGAGCCCTGGCAGCAGCAGGCGATCGTGCGCCAGGATTTCCCTCGCCTCCTGCGGAGCGTCCAGGCCGGGCGGGCCAATCTCGCGAATCGTGCCGCCGGCGATCAGGATGTCGGCGGCGCGCGGTCGGGGCGCCCCGCGGTCGAGCACCGCGCCGCCGCGAATGACCGTGTACGGGCGGTCAGGCATCCGCCATCACCTCCCGGCCGCCGGTGCCGTCGGCGGCCACGAACCAGTCGGCGATCTCGCTTCCGGTGACGAACACGGCGTCGTCCCGGTCGCGCAGCAGGTCGACGACCCGGGCCAGGTAGTGGGCGCGATGGGCGACGCCGACGACATGCGGATGCAGCGCAAGGGTCAGCACCTGCGGGTTGTCGGCCAGCTCGGGGCCAATCACCTCCAGCGTCGCCTCGATGCGTTTCAGCATCTCGTCGCTGGACTGGTTCTGCACCACCCACAGCGGCACGTCGTTGTGCTCGACCGTGTAGGGCATGGCGATCATGGGACCGTGACGGGTCCGCATCCAGCACGGCAGGTCGTCGACGTACCAGTCGGCGAGCCACTCGACGCCACGCTCCTTCAGCAGGTCCGGCGTGTCGAAGGTCTCGCCGATCCCGGCGCCGAGCCAGCCGCGGATCCTGCGCCCGGTCAGGCGCTCGAGCCGTTCGAGGCTCCGGTCGATGACCGCCACCTCGTCGTCCTCGGCGGCGAGCGAGCGCTGCACCCAGCAGTGGCCGACGAACTCCCAGTCTGCGGCCAGCATGGCCTCGGCGCACTGCGGATAGATGTCGGCGCAGTACGCGTTCATGAAGGCGCTGGCCCGAATGCCGCGCTCGGCGAGGATACGCATGATCCGAGGCATGCCGACCCGCATGCCGTACTCGACCCAGGCGTAGTTGCCGACGTCGGGGACGGTCGCGGTGCCGTGGGGTTGCGGAATCACGGCGCGGGGCATGGGCCTCTCGAACGGCCAGTATTCGACGTTGACGACGACGTGCACCATCAGGGGCTTGCCGTCGAGCGGAGCAAGGCGCCGGTGTTCGCCGGCCATCCGATAGGGAATGCGGGGGTTGGGCTGCGGCATCGCTCGCTCCTTGTCTCGCCTTCGGCTCACGATCCAACGCGTGATGGAGCGCCGGGAACGATCGCCACGCCCTTCGCCACCGGCCGCGCGCGACGGCCGGTGGCGACGACGATTGGGTGTCGATTCACCCTCATTCGTAGATCTTCATGAGCCGCTCCTGCTCCTCCTTCAGCACCGCGACCCACTCGCCGCCTTCGACGTGGTTGATCTCCGAGTTGATCTTCGCGATGAGGCGCTTCATGCCCTTGTCGTGAAGAATCCCGGTGAACGCCTTGCGCAGGTGGGCGACGATGGGCTCCGGCGTGTCCTTGTGCACGAACAGGCCGAGCCAGACCTCCCACTGCACCGGGTAGCCTTCCTCGGCGCAGGTCGGCACGTCGGGCAGCGTGGTGGCGCGCTTCGTCGAACCGGTGCACAGCGGCTTGAGGGCGCCGCTCTGGATGTGCGGGCCGACCACCGCGGGCGCACCCGCGTAGGCCATGGTATGTCCGCCGAGCACGTTGGCCACGGCCGGTCCGCCGCCGCCGAACTCGATGCCGCGCATCTCGGTGCCGGTAATCTTCGTCAGCGCCTTGAACGCCACGTAGGTCCAGCCGTTGACGTTGTCCGAGCTGTACACCAGCTCGCCCGGGTTCGCCTTGGCGTAGTCGACCATCTCGTTGATGTTGTTGAACGGGGCGTCCTTGGCGCCGACGAACACGAGAGGATCGAGGGTGATGCGGCCGATCGGGGTGAAGTCGCTGATCTCGAACGGCACCTCCTCGACCAGGGGCCTGAGCGAGTTGATGGTGATGTCGCCCATCAGCACGATGTAGCCGTCCGCCTTCTGCTTGGACACCCATTCGGCCGCCTTGATGCCCCCGCCGCCGACGCGGATGGTCATGATCAGCGGCTGGCCGAGATAGGGTTCGGCCACGGTGGCGATGACGCCCGCGTGCAGCGACGCGCCGCCACCGGGCGGATACGGAATGACGAGACGGACCGGCCGGTCCGGATACTCGGCCATGGCCTGGCCGGAGAGCCCGACGATGCCGAGCGCCGCAACCGCGGCCACCAGCGTCGAGATCATCCGGCGAGGCCGGGATTGTCGTCGTTTTCGTTCAGTGAACATGGGATTCACTCCTTGAGTTTTGGGTTCACCTTGCCGCGTCGCGCGGCTCGTCCGCGACCGCCGTCTGCTTGACGGGGCGGCCACGGATCCCTCGCCAGACCAGGAACCCGAGACTGGCCGCGAAGATCGCCAGAAGCGCGGCCGAGATGGGCCGCGACACGAAAATCGAGAGGCTGCCGTCGCCGAACAGCAGCGACTGGCGCACGGCGTTCTCCAGCCGCGGCGCCAGCAGCAGACCGATGACGAACGGCGGGATCGGCATGTCCACCTTGCGCATCAGGTAGCCGGCGACCCCACCGCCGATCATGACCAGGACGTCGAAGAAGTCGGAGCTGACCGCGTAGGCGCCGGCGAAGCAGAACACGGTCACGCAGGGCAGCAGGATCGAGCGCGGGATGAACACGATCCGGCGCAGGTACTGCACCGCCCAGTAGCCGAATACCAGCAGCATCACGTTGGTGAGCAGCAGCACGCAGAACAGGCCGTAGATGATGTCGCCGTGCTGCTGGAACAGGAGCGGCCCGGCCAGCAGCCCCTGGGCCATGAACGCGCCCAGGAGCACCGCCGTCACCGTGTCGCCGGGGATGCCGAACACCAGCATCGGGATCAGGGTGGCCGGCACGGTGGCGTTGTTGCCGCTCTCCGCCGCAGCGACGCCCTCCAGCGAGCCCTTGCCGAACTTCTCCGGATGCTTCGAGCGCCTGCGCGCCGAGGCGTAGGACAGCCAGCAGGCGATCTCGGCTCCCAGCCCGGGCAGTGCGCCGAGAAAGATGCCGAGGCCGGTCGAACGCAGCACGGTCGGCATCAGCGACTTCATCTCCTTGCGGGATACGCCCGTCGCATCGTCCACCCCGGCCGCGATGCTGCGCACGATGCGCTTCTCGCTCTGGATGAGGATCTCGCTCAGCGCGAACATGCCGATCAGCACCGGCACCAGCGCGATGCCTCCGGTCAGCTCCGCGTATCCGAAGGTGAAGCGCTGCATGCCCGACATTGGGTCGAGACCGATGCAGCCGAACCACGCGCCCAGCGCCGCCGCGATCAGGCCCTTGGTCAGGCTGTTGCCGCTGACGCCGGCGATCATGGTCAGCGCGAACAGGAACAGGATCGTGAACTCGGGCGAGGTGAACTTGATGGCGATGGCCGCCAGCGGGGCGGTGACCGCAATCAGCACGACGGTCGCCAGCATGTCGCCGACCACCGAGCTGTAGAGGCTGACCAGCAACGCCTTGCGGGACTTGCCCTCGCGGGCCAGCACGTGGCCGTCGAGGGTGGTCGCCGCCGCCGCGGCGGTGCCCGGCGTGTTGATCAGGATGGCCGGAATCGAGCCGGAGTAGATCGCCCCCTTGTAGACCCCGAGGAGGAACGGAAGACCGATCAGAGGCGCCATGAAGAACGTGAACGGCGAGAGCACGGCCACGGTCATGGTCGCGGTCAGTCCGGGCAGGGCGCCGATGACGATGCCGGAGACCAGACCGAGCAACGCCGCCCCGACGCTCCAGACGTTGGCCATGGCCGCGAGGCCCTGAAGCAGGTTCTCGATCATCGGGAGCCGCGTCCGCCTAGAACAGCGTCGGCTGCGGGAGCAGCACGTAGAGCATGCGCTCGAACAGCACGTAGATCAGCACCGGCACGACGACGGCGGCCACACCGACGATCACGTGGCGGCGGTAGCCGAGGATGTAGGCAAGGCCGGCGATGCACAGCACCGATGCCGCCAGCATGCCGATCCAGGTGATCAGCAGCGTATAGACGACGATGAAGCCGGTCGTGGTGCCGAGGCGGAGCGGGGATTCGACGCTTCCCTCGCCGCGCACCTCCGGCGCACGCCCCATCGCGGAGACGACGATCATGATGCCGCCGCAGACGATCAGCAGGGCGCCGATGAGGATCGGGAAGAAGGCCGGCGAGTAGGGGTCGCCGAGCGCCGCGAGCGTCTCCCCGCTCACCATCTCGGGCAGGAATGCAAGAGTCGCCGCGCCCGTCGCGACGCTGACCACGCCGACCGCGAGGTTCTCCCTCATGAGAAAGTCCTCGGCATCCACAGGGCGATGTCCGGATACAGCACCAGCAGCACGATCATCACCACCATGGTCAGCACGAAGGGGAGCGCGCCGAAGATGACGTCGTTCAGCGAGCCGGTCCCGCGCACCCCCTGGATGACGTAGAGGTTCACGCCGATGGGCGGCGTGATCAGGGCGGTCTCCAGCATCAGCATCATCAGGATGCCGAACCAGACGAGGTCGTATCCGAGGCTCGACACGATCGGCGCAATCAGGGGTGTGAAGATGAGCATCAGGGAGAAGTTCTCCATGAAGCATCCCAGGAACATGAACGAGGCGATGATCACCCACAGGGTCATGGCCGGCGACAGGCCCAGGTTGAGGATGAAGTTGTTGAACGCCTGGGTCAGCCCGACGAGCGCCAGCACGAGGTTGAGAAAGATCGCGGCCAGCACGATGAGCATCACCATCGCGTTGGTCCGCATCGCGCCGAGCAGGGCGTCCTTCAGCATGGCGAACGAGAGGCGACGGTACCAGGCGGCGAGGCCGAGGGAGGCGACCACGCCGAACGACGCGGCTTCCGTCGGCGTCGCGATGCCCGCGTAGATCGAACCGACCACGACCAGGAAGATGCCGAACGGCGGCAGCAGGTCCGGCAGGCATCGGAGACGCTGGCCCCAGTCGGTCTCGGGCCGCTTGCCGCCCCACTCGGGTCGGATCAGCGAGGCCAGGCCCACCGTCAGCATGAACAGCCCGGCCAGGAGCACGCCGGGGACGAATCCGGCCAGGTAGAGCTTGGGCACCGACGTCTCGGTCAGCATCCCGTAGATGATGAGGTTGATCGACGGCGGGATGAGGATGCCGAGGGTGCCGCCGGCCGCCAGGGTGCCAAGAAAGAGCCGCTTGTTGTAGCCGCCCCTGATCATCTGCGGCATCGCCACGGTGCCGATCGTCGCCGCGGTCGCGATGGACGACCCGGAAGTCGCGGCGAACAGCGTGCACGCTCCGATGTTGGAGTGCATCAGACCGCCCGGCATCCTCGACAGCCAGTGCGAGAGCGCCCGGTACATGCGTTCGGTGACGCCTGCGCGCAGCAGGATCTCGCCCATCAGGATGAACAGGGGAACCGCGATGAGCAGGAACTCGATGCCGTTCTCCCAGGCGACGTCGCCCAGGGCCATGTGGACGGGCATCGGCGAATAGAACTTGCCCAGCAACAGTCCGAGAACACCGAGCACCGCCGCGATGGGAACGCTTAGCCCATCTTTATCATGCTCTGCACGAATATTCTAATTTTCAGGGGGTTACGGCGTTTGAGAAGTGTGTGTGGCACTACAAACGCATCTTGGGGGGTGCTACACGATGGTCTTGCGGATGCCTCCGGGTTCGGGGTCGAC
>JAJDUQ010000087.1 GCA_022826505.1 Gammaproteobacteria bacterium | reverse complement strand
CGCGCGTTCTCCTGCTCGAGCTTGGCAATGTCGGGTGCCGACAACGTCAGGCTCCCTCTTGGATTGAACACGGCGGGAATCTATCAACTCTCGACCCACTCAGGCAGCCTGCCGGTAGCGCTTCCTTTGGCGTAGAATCTTGATATCAACGCCTTCCACCAGCGCCAGCAGCGCGGTGCGATTCAGCTCCCGTTTCAGCTCCTTCGCTCCCCGGCCCAGAGCAAACTGACCTTGCTCAAGTCGCTTGCTCCATATCCAGTACCCGCCCGTGTCGAACCCCAGAATCTTGAGCATCGTGCGCCGACGATTGATAAACACGAACCACTGTCCGCTCGTCGGATCTTCGCCCAGGTACCGTCGCACTCGGGCTGACAATCCATCGAACGAACACCGCATGTCGGTGGGCTGGGTGCATAGCCAGATTCGACCCGCCGAGAGTCCGCTCAACATGGCGCCGCCCGACGCAGCCGCAGCACCACACCCGCGCCGAGCTCGAGCTCGACCTCCCACCCGCCTGTCCCCGCCGGAGTCCGAGACCCCGGAGACTCAGTCGCGTTCGTCAGCTCCACGAACAACGATTCGGGGGGTGCTTCGTCCGCCGGAGCCTGCGCCTCGCCAAGCTTGCGCCGCCACAGGTCGAATGTGCTCAGCGCCAATCCGTTCACCGCGCAGAACTTGCCGCGGGTCTGACCCGATCCCTCGAACCGCTCGATCAGCTTCCGCCACTGCGCGGCGGTGCGCCGCGCCCGATGCCTCGTACCACCTGCCCGTCTCATGATCCCGTTCGCCTCCGTGTGGGGGGAGCGGCGAGTGAATCAGACGGTACTCCCGATCAGAACAACGGCCTCCTTTGTCCGCTTACGAGAGAGTTGCCCTCCGACCGCGACGGGCGGAACGAACTCGGAGCAGTCGAGTTCGGGAAAGCCCGGGAACTCCAGGCGTTTCACCGCGAGCCGGAACCGCTTCGCGAGCAGTTCCGCCACCGGCCCGGTGCCGTGCATGCGCTGGCCGAACGTGGAGTCGTAGTCCCGCCCGCCACGGGTATCGCGGACCCGCTCCATCACCCGGTCCGCGCGATGGGGGTAGTGCTCCGCGAGCCATTCCCGGAACAGGTCCGCGATCTCGAGCGGCAGGCGAAGCATCGTGTAGCTGGCGCCCAGCGCGCCCGCGGCGCGTGCATGCTCCAGGATGTCCTCGAGCTCGGCGTCATTGAGAAACGGAATCATGGGGGCCGCCATCACGCCGGTCGGGATGCCCGCCGCAGTCAGGCGGCGAATGGTCTCGAGGCGGCGGTGGGGTGCGGATGCGCGAGGTTCCATGCGCCGGGCGAGGGATCGGTCGAGCGTCGTCACGCTCACCGCAACACTGCAGCAATTGGACTGCGCCATGGCGGCAAGGATGTCGATGTCGCGTTCCACGCGGGCGGACTTGGTGACGATCGTCACCGGATGCCCGCACCCGGCCAGCACCTCGAGCACCGCGCGGGTGATGCCGAGGTCTCGCTCGACAGGCTGGTAGGGGTCGGTGTTGGACCCCAGCGCGATGGGGGCGCAGGCGTAGCCGGGTCTGGCAAGCTCCGTGCGCAACAGCGCCGCCGCATCGGGCTTGAACACGAGCCGGGTCTCGAAGTCGAGTCCGGGCGAGAACCCGAGGTACGCGTGGCTCGGCCTCGCGTAGCAGTAGATGCACCCGTGCTCGCAGCCGCGGTACGGATTGATGGAGCGGTCGAACGGGATGTCGGGAGAGTCGTTGTAGCTGATGATCCTGCGGCTCGCGTCGCGCGTGAGCGTGGTGCGCAGCCTGGGGGGCGGCAAGTCTCCGTCATCGGGGCACTGTTTCCGGTCGACATCCTGGTCCTGCGAGCATTCGTCGCCCCGGCCGTCCCCCCAGCCGTCGTCAAAGTCCTCTCGCGTGGTGTGCTCGAACCGCCCGCTCACGTTGCTGAGCGCACCGCGCCCCTTGTGGGCGGAGGCCCCGCGGCGCGGACTCACCGAACGCATCGTCGTTCGTCCTGAACCTTCATTTGGTTCTACCTTATACCTGCGCACTCGCGCGGCCATCAACATCGGGTTCCGAACCGGGCCGGGCTGAAACCTGGCCTCCGGGCGAAGCCGTCCGTCCACACCGAGACAACGGCGCATGTCCTGTCTGCAATCCACCTGGAGCATGTGAAGAAGACCGACCGGCGAGATCGGAAAGCGTGAACGCGAAGTCTCGGCAAGTGCTATACACTCCGGACGGGATCGCCATTGACACGTTGAGGCCGGTGTGTTGCCAACTGGTTGATCGCAAACGGCAAAGCCAAGCTGTCATCCGCAACGGTCGAATGACGTATCGCCGGCGGCCGGAGGATCCGAAATTCCGGTGCATGGTTCAGCCCGGCTGCCGTCCGTGGCCGTACGTCATCGAGCGGCTTCGCAACGCAATGGGTGTCGCTGGAGACGGCCGCCGCCGTCATCGATCCATGCATGCATCGCGACGATCGGTCGTCCGGGTTCCACAGATCGCGCAGCCGTTCCCTGGGATCGTATTCGGTGCCATGCATTCGAGACAGGGAATTCGGGTACACCGTCCCGGCCGGACGAACCGCAACTCGAGACAGGAGGAGTGATCCATGGCACAGGAATTGGAAGGCGAATGGGTGATGGGCTGGCCCGACCGCAAGCGGGCCCGAATCATGCCGAGCAAGGATGCCGAAGGGCGCACAATCTATGCCCGCTCGCCGGTCCTCGACCTGGAAGGGGTGCTGACGCCCACCGACGCCTACTACATCGTCGCCCAGCTCAACATGCCCGACCCCGTGCATCCCGATGACTTCTCGTTCTCCATCGGCGGCATGGTCGACCGTCCCACCGAGTACACCCTCGAGGAGCTACGCAAGTTCCCCGGACGCACCGTGCGCGCGGTCACCGAGTGTGCGGGCAACGACGGCGAGTTCTTCGACTACATCAAGGAGGGCTCGAACATGCAGAAGCCCTCCCTGCGCTACGTCCAGGCCGAGGAAGGGGGCTGGCGCCAGACCATGGATTCGGACGAGACCCCGGACATCGAGGACATCCTGCACTCGATCCCCACCACGGGCCTGGTCAGTGGCGGCGAGTGGACCGGGGTGCCGCTGAAGACGGTGCTGGAGCGCGTCGGCATCCAGGAGGGCGCGGTTTGCGTGGCGCTGCACGGCTGGGACGAGGGGACGCCCGACCCGGTGACCCAGTACCTCTCCGTCGGGCGCACCGACTTCGAGGTGGTCGACCCCGGCGTCATCAACTACGCCAAGGGACTGCCGGTGGACAAGGCCCTGCACGAGGACACCATTCTCGCCTGGGCCCACAACGGCGAGTACCTGACCCACGTGCATGGGGCGCCGCTGCGCCTGGTGGTGCCGGGGTGGGCGGGCAACTGGTGGGTGAAGTGGATCGAGCGCATCGAGGTGCTCGACCACATGCCGGAGTTCTACTACCAGACCCACTACTTCGTGAGCGGCGAATCGCCGGAGGATCCGGACAAGAGGCCGATGACGGCGCTGGGGGTGAAGGCGCTGATCACGTCGCCGCGCGACGACGACGGCCCGATCGGGTGCGGCACGCACGCGATTCGTGGGCGCACCTGGAGCGGGGAGGGTGCGGTGGTGCGGGTGGAGGTGAGCACCGACGGGGGCGAGAGCTGGAATGATGCCATCATCGAGGAGTCGGGCGACCGTTGGCTGTGGAGGCGGTTTCACTACCTGTGGAAGGTGGACGAGCCGGGGCAGTACGTGCTCATGGCGCGGGGCACCGACGAGCAGGGGCGGGTGCAGCCGGTGATGGACTGGAACTTTCAGCGCAAGCACTTCGACGGCATCGTGCC
This sequence comes from Gammaproteobacteria bacterium, assembly GCA_022826505.1. Classification (GTDB taxonomy): domain Bacteria; phylum Pseudomonadota; class Gammaproteobacteria; order HK1; family HK1; genus HK1. The sequence goes on along the minus strand of JAJDUQ010000087.1, from coordinate 7,231 downwards.
GGAACGAATCATCGTCGAGTGACGGCGCCGCCGCGATGAAGATCGTCGTCTGCGTGAAGCAGATCCAGAACCCGGAGATTGCGCCGAGCGTCTTCCGCGTCGACGAAGGGGCCAAGAGGGTGATCCTGATCCCCGGACTGCCGCCGGTGATCAGCCCCTTCGACGAGCAGGCGGTGGAGGCGGCGCTACGCATCCGCGACGCGACGGGCGAGGATGCGGGCGTCGAGATTACCGTGGTCACCATCGGACCCAAGGGCGCCCGTGCGGTCATCAAGGCGGCGCTGGCACTGGGGGCAGACAATGCGGTGCTGCTCAGCGACCCGGCGTTCGACGAGGGCGACGGCTGCGCCACCGCTCGCGCCCTCGCCGGGACCATCCGCACCATCGGCGACGTGGACCTGATTCTGACGGGACGCCAGGCCGCAGACTGGGATGGCGGCGTGGTCGGCGCCGGCATCGCGGAGTTTCTGGGCATTCCCGCCATCACCTTCGCCCGCGCGGTGCGGGTCGCCAATGGCACGGTCGCGGTCGAGCGGGTGCTGGAGGACGGCATCGAGACGGTGGAGGCGGACTTGCCGGCGGTGGTCACGGTCTCCAATGAACTCGGTGCGGTGCGCTACGCCTCCATGCGCGAGACCATGCGAGCGGCCAAGAAGCCGATCAGGGACTGGACGCCCGGCGACATCGGTCTCGAGGAGACGCAAGTCGGCCGCGAGGCCTCGCGGCGGGTGCTGGAGCGTCTCTACATCCCCGTCAACGACATCGAGTGCGAGTTCATCGGCGGGGATACGTCGAGAGAACTGGCGGCGGCGCTGGCCCGGCGTCTGCGCGAAGCGGACCTGGTATAGGCGCGCGGACCGTGGCGAACAGCAGCGACATCCTGGTGGTCGTCGAGACCGCCGACGGCCAGCCCGTCGACCTGGTCTTCGGGATGCTGGGCCTGGCGCGGCGTCTTGCCGACGGTCCGGGCGGCGCGGTCACGGCGGCGGCGCTGGGTGCCGGCCTGGGCGGAATCGGAGAGGTCCTGGTCGCGCACGGCGCCGACCGGGTGCGCATCGTCGATGACGAGGCGTTCGCCGACTACCAGGCCGATGTCTGGCTGCCGGACCTGGCCAGGCTCATCACCGATGCGGCGCCGGCCGCCGTCCTCATCGGGCATACGGTGTCGGGTGCGGACCTTGCGCCGCGGCTCGCCTTCCGCCTGGACACCGCCGTCGCCACCGGCTGCGAGGCGGTCGAGATCGTGAACGGGCATCCCCGCATGACTCGCGTCTGCTTCGGCGGCAATGCCCGCGAGGTGGTGTCATTCACCACGGTCCCCGCCGTCGCTTCCGTCCGTGCAAAGACCCAGGAGGCCCTGGAGCCGGACCCGGGACGCACGGGGGACATCGAGTTCGTGCTCCCGGTCCTCGACGCGGGTTCCGTGCGCACCCGGATCATCGGGTGCGAGCGCGAGAGCGCTCGCGGAGTGCGCCTGGAGAACGCCGACGTCGTGGTCGCCGGTGGTCGAGGCGTCGGCGGTCCGGACGGGTTCGGGCCCCTCGACGAGCTGGCCCGGCTGCTCGGCGGTGCCGTCGGCGCCAGTCGCGTCGCTTGCGATCTGGGATGGTGCCCACCGTCGTATCAGATTGGACTCACCGGGCGTACCGTAGCGCCCGAGCTTTACCTGGCGGTCGGTATCTCCGGCGCCGGCCAGCACATGGCGGGCTGCGGCGCCGCCAAGACCATCGTTTCGATCAACTCGGACCCGGACGCGGCGATCTTCCGGTCATCGCGCTTCGGCGTCGTCGGCAATTGCCAGGAGGTCGTCCCCGCCCTGGTCGAGGAAATCAGGAAGCTCGAGGGATAGGGAGCGCAACACCGACAGAGCATCCCATCCCCGCGGCACGACTGTCGCGCCGCCATCGTGGTCCGAACGCTCACCTCCGTTTCCATGGACGGCTTGCACGCACCCGAGGTCGGCACGGGAGCTCGCGTTGTCCCCCGGCACAACAATTTGCGATGTTACGATTCGTGCACTTCCTGTTTGGAGACGCGCGATGCCAAGCCGAGTCCAAGGATACCCCGCCACTTCGGGCCGCGACCGTGGATGGCTGCGATATCTCTTTCGCAAAGCGACCACCCCGGACAACTGGGACAAGAACGGCCAGCCCAGCGCCCATTGGGACGACACGACCGGTGAGCCTCGACGTTCCTGGCACAGATGGGATCTGCTGGCGTCATCGTTCGCGGTGGCGCTGATGGCGAATCGTACGCCGGCCTGGCGTGAGGTCTATTCGCGAATTCTGGACGAGTTGGTCATGCGCTTCACCGGATACTGGGCCGCGAAGGACTGGCTGGATCAGATTGGCGACGACCCGCGCCGCGAGCAGTACCCCGAGGATTGGTATCAGCAGCTCATACCGTCATTCTTGCGCGGCAAGTACGACGTGCCTGGCTGGACCGCCAATGGCGTCGCGCCCTGGGGACTGCAGATGGATCCGGTGGGTGCCGACGGCAACCTGTTCTACAAGGGCGATTTCCTGGTCGTCGTCGGGTTGCACCTGTTTGCCAGCGGCGACGAGAAATGGAACCAGCCGTTCGACATCGTGAGAGACGGGGACAACACGTTCAGTTGGACCCACACCGGCATCGCGCAACATCTGTTCAACCAGATGAACGCGCACCCCGAAGGGTGTCACTGCGAGAACACCAAGATCTGGCCGACGTGAATCAGCCGTGCCGGGCTCGGTCTGGGCCTGCACGACCTGCTGTACGGCACTGACTTCTTCAGTGCGTTCAGGCGCTGGTGGGATTACGCGCTTCAGCACTACATTCCCATCCGGGACGGCAAGGTTGTGGGGTCCATGACGATGTACTACGACCCCTTCGTGCCGTGTCACCACTCGGGTGATCACGAGGCGATGATTCGGCTCGGCCCGGCGCAGTTCATCGCACCGTTCATGCCCGACGAAGCCCGCATCCTGTTCGATTCGGGAATCGAACAGTTGGGCTGGCGAGGCAGCGGCGACATCGAGCCGGGCGGCAGTCAGTTCAACGTGTTCGACATGGCGTATGGGATGTTTCTGGCGCGGGAGTTCGGAGACGAACAGTTGTACGCAAAAATTGCCGGCTACACCGAGACTCACAACGAGCCGGTCTGGAATGAAACGACCGGAGAATTCCATTGGCGCTTTGGTCTCGACGAGCCCAACCCGCGGGGACAGTTGAATGCCGCCGCCGCGATGGCGGAAGCGAACTCCTTGAAGGGCTGGTCCAATCTGTTTGCAACCGAGAACCTCAAGAAGTTCGTCGACCCCACGATCCACGGCGTGGACTTCCCCACCATATGTCTCAGCCAGGCAAGTTTCGATACCGAACGGCGTACCCTGGTAGCGGCCAGCGATGCGGGATTGCCGGCCAGGGCGGGGCAACCGACGACATTTCGCGTGTGCAGCGTTCCGTCCGGCGCCTGTTCGGTGGAAATCGACGGCGCGCCATCAAGCGACTGGCGCGCCGTCGATGGCGAGATGGAAATATCAACGACCGTCGGGGAGCACAGTTTCGTAATTCGCTTCGAGCGCTGATTCCGAGGTCGGCCGCCCCGGCTGGTCTGCGCCCGCCATTCGTACGTCGAAGGCGTCTCGGCGTGTAGGTCGATCCTGGAACCTTGCGCGCCGAGTGAGGAAACGGAAGGAGAAAGCGCGCCGGCCGACACCAGGCATCGAACGCGAAATGCTGCGCGCCGACCCGGCGCCGCCCTCAAATTCTCCGGACTCCCTCGCCGGTGCCCACCAGCACCACGTCGGCGCCCCGTCTCGCAAACAGACCGTTGGTGACGGCGCCGGCGAGCTGGTTCAGGTCGGTCTCCAGGGTGGGCGGATCGAGGATGTCGAGGCCGTGCACGTCCAGGATTTCGTTGCCGTTGTCGGTCACGAAGCCCGTGCGTCGCTCGGGCCGTCCGCCGAGCCGTACGAGTGCGCGGGCGACCAGGCTGCGGGCCATGGGGATGACCTCGATTGGCAGCGGAAATCGACCGAGCCGGTCCACCATCTTCGAATCGTCGACGATGCAGACGAACGTCCGGGCCGCTGCCGCCACGATCTTCTCGCGGGTGAGCGCGCCGCCGCCGCCCTTCACGAGGTGGCGGTGCCGGGTTGCCTCGTCCGCGCCGTCCACGTAGACCGGAAGCTCGCCGGCGGTGTTGAGATCGACCACCCGAATGCCGTGTCCGGCCAGCCGCGCAGCGCTCGCGTCGGAGCTCGCGACCGCGCCGTCGATGCGGCCCTTGACGGTCGCGAGCGCTTCGATGAAGGCGTTTGCGGTCGATCCGGTGCCCACGCCCACCAGCTCGCCGGGAACCACGAATTCGAGTGCGGCCCGCGCGACGGCGCGTTTCCTGGCGTCCTGATTCATCGAGTCGTCCTCGGTGCGCGCCGGTCCGGGGCTTGCGAACAGCGGATGCCCGGGGGCGGGTCAGCCGCTATGATCACCCGCCGCCGAACGAGCCCCGCCGCATGCCCCGAGACTACGTCACGAAGATCCTCAAGGCGCGCGTCTACGACGTGGCGCGCGAGACTCCTCTCGAGCTCGCCCCGAAGCTCTCCACGCGGCTCGGCAGCGAGGTCTGGCTCAAGCGCGAGGACCTTCAGCCGGTATTCTCGTTCAAGCTCCGAGGCGCCTACAACAAGCTCGCCTCCCTCGGCGCCGAGGAGCGGGCGCGCGGGGTCATCGCGTCCTCGGCCGGCAATCACGCGCAAGGGGTGGCGCTCGCCGCGCGCCGGCTCGGGGTTCGCGCCCTCATCGTGATGCCGCAGACCGCGCCGCGCATCAAGGTGGACGCGGTCGAGCGGCTCGGGGCGGAGGTGGTGCTGGCCGGCGAGGACTATGACGGCGCCAAGGCGCGAGCGGACGCGCTCGCGGCCGAGCGGGGGATGGTCTTCGTGCCGCCCTTCGACGACGAGCACGTCATCGCCGGCCAGGGCACAGTGGCGATGGAGATCGTGCGCCAGCAGGGCGAACCCTTCGATGCGGTCTTCGTCGAGGTCGGCGGCGGAGGCCTCATCGCCGGAATCTCCGCTTACATCAAGGCCCTGTGGCCGCAGACGCGGATCGTCGGGGTCGAGCCCTACGAGACGCCCACCCTGTACTCGGCGCTGGCGGCGGGAAGGCGCGTCACGCTGGAGCAGGTGGGGCGCTTTGCCGACGGCGTGGCGGTGCGACAGATCGGGGCCGAGCCGTTCCGGATCGCACGCGAGTGCGTCGACGACGTCCTCCTCGTCACCACCGACGAGATCTGCGCCGCGATCAAGGACATCTTCGAGGACACGCGCTCGATCGCGGAGCCGGCCGGCGCGCTCGGGGTGGCGGGCCTGAAGCGCTACGCGGAGCGCGAGGATGCGGCCGGCGGGCGCTATGCCGCGATCGTGAGCGGGGCGAACGTGAACTTCGACCGCCTGCGCCACATCGCGGAGCGGGCCGAGATCGGCGAGCAGCGGGAGAGCCTGTTCGCGGTGACCATCCCCGAGCGTCCGGGCAGCCTGCTCCGGTTCTGTGAGCTCATCGGCGATCGCTCGATCACCGAGTTCAACTACCGCTATGCCGACGCGGCGGACGCGCATATCTTCGTGGGCGTGGAGATCGGCGATCCCGGCGCCGACAAGCAGGCGCTCATCGACACGTTGCAGACCGACGGCTACCCGGTGCTCGATCTGACCGACAACGAGATGGCGAAGCTCCACGTGCGCTACATGGTGGGGGGCCACGCCCCCCGGGTGCTCGACGAGGTTCTCTACCGCTTCGACTTCCCGGAGCGTCCGGGCGCTCTGATGCACTTCCTCACCCGGATGGGCGGCAAGCCCTGGAACATCAGCATGTTCCACTACCGCAACCACGGCGCGGCCTACGGGCGGGTGCTGATCGGTCTTCAGGTGCCCGAGGGCGAGCGCGGCGACTTCCAGTCGTTTCTCGACGAGGTGGGGTACGAGTACCGGGAGGAGACGGAGAATCCGGCGTATCGGCTGTTCCTGAGGTGAGGGGGCCCGAGCTCGAACCGCGGTATCGCCCGGTGTCGATTCAATCAGGTGGCTACCCACCTTGCACCTGTAGCATGAAGTGACCCTGCCTCGCGCGTCCGGAGGTCTTGACGTGCGTGGACTGCTTGACGGCCGCGCAATCTGCCGAGATGCTTTCGGCATATTGCTCTGCGTGCTCGAGAAGCTCGCACATGTCGAAGACGCGCGCCTCCTGCCCGATGACACCGTGCTCGTTCGTTACGACATGCCCGACGATCTTCGGGTCGAACCGGCGGACCTCGATGGCCTGCCCGAACACTGGCGCACCGATGAACCGCTGACCCGATTGCTCGGTGATTCCTGGCTGGACGGTGTCTCGGCGTGTCTTCTGTGCGTTCCTTCCGTCATCGTGCCCGTCCCGGACGCGGACGACAGGAACATCATCGTCAACCACCGGCACGGGGATGCTGCGCGTATCGCGATTTCGAGCATCGAGAGGTTCGAGTACGACGCGCGGCTGTTCGCCGCCGAGTGACGGTGGCGCGTGCCGATCGGGGCCGGGCCTGGGGCGAGATCTTCGTACTGCTTCGATGCTTCGACGACGTGGTCGCGAGTCAAGGCGACGAGATCTCAGCCTGAAGTCGCGTCTTGCGGCGGTGGAGCGGTTGGCGGCGCGGCGGTCAGGCGACATCGCGGCCGGTAACGGCCTCGCGCAGGCCCTCGAGCAACCCTTCGAGCCTGGCCATGCGCTCGCGAAGCCGGCCGATTTCGGCGTGCACCTGATTGAGCTCGGTCCGAAGCTCGCTGCGAAGCTGCCGATTGGATGCCGCGATCGCGATGAGGATCACGATCCCCGTGCCGATCACCGTCCATGCTTCGGGAGTCATCACTCTCGTCGTCCTGTGCGTTGCGTCCGAACGAATGGTCCGAAGTCGGTCAAGAGTGCTTTCGGCCGGTGATGGCCTCGCGCAGGCCTTCGAGCAGCCCTTCGAGCTTTGCCATGCGCTCGCGGAGCTGTCCGATTTCCACGTGGACCTGATTCAGTTCGGTCCGAATCTGCCGATTGGATGCCGCGATGGCAATGAGGATCACCACTCCGGTCAGGGCTATTTCATGCTAGCTGCAAAGAGGTGACGGCATGACCGTGAGGTTGGGGTCTGGCTTTTTCGCAGCGCCTCGTCTATAAGGGGGATATGGCGGATGCGTTCGACAAGGCGCAGGTGGTGGTCGGCGAGGTC
>JAJDUQ010000203.1 GCA_022826505.1 Gammaproteobacteria bacterium | reverse complement strand
CATCGACATAATCAAGCATAGAGTCTGGATATCTCCTCCATTTACATGGACACAAAACAACAGAATCTCTGCCCAACAAATCGATGAGAATCAATGAGATATACTGAAACTACAGGAGATTTCTCTCGGAAGTTCAGGCTAGCGCTGGCCGAAATGGCGCCGCCAGATCGGCCCGACGACGCGGTGGCCGCGCACCGCCTCCGCAATCCGGGCGAGGCGCGCCGCCTCCAGGTCACCACGATGCCAGACCAGGAACATGGCGATGTAGACATCCGCGACGGTCATCTCCTCGCCGAGCAGGAATGGTCCCTCGACATGCGCTTCGATGACGGCGAGCGCCTCGCCCATGCGGCGGATCGCGGCGCTCCTCAGCGCATCGTACCCCGCGGGATCGTCGGTGAAGCGGAACGGGTAGCCCCGCCGCAACACCGCCTCGTAGAGGTTGACGTTCGCGAATGTCATCCAGCGCAGGAACGCCGCGTGCGCCGGCGTACCGGGAAGCGGGGCGAGGCGCTTGTCCGGGAAGCAGAGTGAGAGATGCACCAGGATCGCCGACGTCTCCGTCATGATCGTCCCGTCCGGCAGGATCAGCGTCGGCAACTGGCCCCAGGGATTGGTTTCGCGAAAACTCTCCGACAACGGCGTTCCCGCCTTCGAGTCCAGCTCGATCAGCTCGAACGGTGCATCCGCGAGGGTCAGCGCAGCTTCGACGACGAACCCGCCGGAGCCCGGCCGGTTGTAGAGGGTATAACTCACGACACCGTCCCTTGCGCGTGCAGAACCTTCGCCGTCACCAGGTCCCTGATCCGGGTGTCATCGTAGCCGATTCGACCACCTCGGGGATGTTCGCGGTGAGATCGGTCATGAAGTGCTCCATGGCCCGTGCGAGGGCGACGAGCTGTCCCTCCGACCCGGAGGCCCGATGAACGAGAGGCGGAATCTTTCGTCTTCATGCTTCGACTCGCGCGACTCCAGAGCCCGTGTTGCCATCGCGGGTCGATCTCGGCCGTGCCGCCCCGACCTCATCCCGCCGCCATGATCGACGGGTTGTCCCCGTACTCCGCGTTCCTGCGGCCGTCCGATCCGTCGCCCACCGATCCCGTCACCTGCCGGGGGAGGAGCAGAAACCCGCCGAGGGCCTGCATCACGTCGTCGTCGCTCCGCCGGCATACCTCGTCGAGCTTCTTGAGCACGGCGCCGGCGGTCGTTTCGTGCCAGAACCAGTCGACGACCTCGGTCGAGGTCGCCGTGGCCCGTCCCGGCTGGACGGTGACCGCCTCGAAATACCAGGCGCGCATGTCCTCGAACGCGTGCTTCAGCGCCACCGTGGCGCTCATGTCCGCGCTCGGCGAATCGGGCCACTCGTCGCCCAGGAACGCCGCGATGTACCGAGCGTTGCCGCCCATATCCAGGGGGCTGACGCCGACGGTCGTGCGCCCCCGCCGCTCGACCGCCAGCTCGTACCAGGGACGAAGCTGTCCGATCTCGCGCAGCAGCGCCCGTTCCAGGGCGGCAGCGTCGCCCTCGGTGTCCGGCGGCGGAGCCCGCAACTCGATCGGGCAGGCCCAGGCCTCCCCATTACCGCCGGCATCGGCCGAGGACGGCGGCGCATCCTCGTCGAAGTCCGCCAGGACCGGACCGCTCCCGGCTTCCAGCGTGCGCAGCAACGCCTTCAGCACCCTGGTCTGGAACTCCGGGTGGTTCGGCGTGCCGAAGGGGCGCCCCAGTTCGAAGGGCACCCACAGCGCCCGCGGCGGTTTCATCCTTTCAGTCTGGAATCGGACGAGACTGATGCTCGCCGTGGCGATACCTTCACGTTCCAGATAGTGGCCGAGCGCGCTCACGGCGCGCGTGCAGCGGGGTCAGACGGGACACATCAGGACCGTGTCCACCGCGTCGCCGCGCAGCAGCCGGGCCAGCTCCGGCACGTGGGACGCCATGTCCTGAGGCCGGCTCCCGCCCATGAAGGCGTAGTGGAACTTCGCCACGGAACCGATGAAACCCTCGGCCTCGAGCTCGCGCATGCGCGCGATGGGAAAGACCACGTTGATGTCCTGCTGGAACCCCGTGCGGTCGAAGTTCGGCGACAGGTGACTCATGACCAGCTCGCTCGGATCGACGTCGGTCGGAATCAGGCGGAACTCACCCGAAAACCACGGGTAGGGCTTGTCGTCCCGGCGCTCGATACCGGCGGTGGTCATCAGCGCGACCCGGCTCTCCGACACCGGCGTGGCCTGGGTCCACGGCATATCGTCGAACTCGGGCAACCGCATCCCGGCGAGGTAATCCCGTTCGTACTTCGGAAGGTCTTCCCAGCGTGCCATCCTTGTCTCCTCATGAAACCGGTGTTCCAGAATATATCGAATCGGGCAGCCCCTCCCAGCCTCGTCTCCACCGGTGCGCAATCGATTCGTCCCGACGGCGGAGCCGATGCCGGGTTCCGCCCGGTCGGGGCCGTCACTTGCTCGCGGGTGTCCCGGTCAGGCGTCACTGGACGCACGGCGCGAGTCGCGACCCCTCGGGCTCCGAGACGACCGCTGCGCGGCGCTTGATCAATTCAACGATTTGAGGTCACGATGTCGGGTCACACGCCGATGCAGGAGAACTCGATGCGCCTGGACCAATCGCAACTCGATCAGTACCGGCACGATGGATACCTGGTTTTCCCAAGTCTGCTGTCCCCCGACGAGGTGGCGGTGCTGGACGCGGACGTGCCGATGCTCCAGAGCGATCGACGCAGGCACGCCGACGCCAACGTCCACACCACCGCCGGCGGAATCCGAAGCTCCTACTCCCCACGCCTCGACTCGCATGCCTTCGAGGCGCTCGTGCGAATCGATCGGATACTGGAGCCGATCCGACAACTCCTCGACGGCGAGGTCTATCTCTACCAGTCCCGGCTGAACGCGAAGCCTCGCGGCGACCAGGGTGCGGCATGGCAGTGGCATCAGGATTTTCCGAGCTGGTATCACGACGGGATCCCCGCACCGCGCCTTGCCACCGCCCTCATCTTCGTCAGCGACGTGACACAGGACAACGCACCGCTCACCATCATTCCGCGCGGCCATCGACAGCAGGAAGACTACTTCTACGAAACCGAGCAGACCGGGTACGCCCTGCATTCGCTGACGCCCGACGCACTCGACAAGCTGACGGCCGAGCATCCGCCGGTTCAACTGACGGGCGTGGCCGGAACCGTAGTCTTCTTCGACTGCCTGCTGCCGCATTGCTCGGGCGCAAGCCGGACCGATGCACCGCGAAACCTGATGTTTCAGGTATACAACCGCGATGACAACCGGCCGGCCGGCGACCAGTGGCGTCGGCCTCATCGGAGCCCGTGGCTGCTCGAGCGCGACACCCCGGTCCTTGCGTCCGTTTCGGGTCAGGCTCTCACCGCGCTCGCACCGGCGGCATAGCCGCAGGTGACTCCATTGCGGAGTCACCGCCTTGGCGTCGCTTTCGCCGCGCACGTGGTTCTCTGCGAGCGCCACGGCCTGCACGCGGCTCATCGCTGCGGCCGCGATCGTCACGGCTCGCCCATTGCGATTCGACATCACGGACAACGCGCGAGTCGATGCGAACCGACACGTACGACTACGTGATCTGCGGCGCCGGCTCCGCGGGCTGCGTACTGGCGAGCCGGCTGAGCGCCGATCCCGGCATCCGGGTGCTGGTGCTGGAAGCCGGCCCCATGGACCGGAACCTGATGATCCATATCCCCGCCGGCGTCTACGCCGTCTACACCGACCCGGCAATCAACTGGGGCTACGAGACCGAAGACGAGCCCGAGTTGAACGGCCGCAACGTGTACACGCCACGCGGCAAGGTCGTGGGCGGCTCGTCGTCGATCAACTCCATGGTGTACATGCGAGGCCATCCGCGCGACTACGACCGCTGGGCCGGGGAATTCGGGCTCGAGAGATGGACCTACGACCAGTGCCTGCCCTATTTCAAGGCAGGCGAGGCGAGCGATCGCGGTGCCGACGACTGGCGAGGGGCCGACGGCCCGCTCGGCGTCGCGCAAGCCGGTCTCCGGAACCCGTTGTTCGATGCCTTCCTCGATGCAGGCGAGCAGGCCGGCCAGGGGCGCTCGGACGATCTCAACGGCTATCGGCCGGAAGGCGTGGCACGGCTGGACAGCACGAAGAAGAACGGCCGCCGGTGCAGTGCCGCGGTGGCCCACCTCAGGCCCGCGATGAGACGGAAGAACCTGCGGCTCGAAACCCGCGCCATGGCTCGTCGCATCGTCATCGAGGGGAATCGGGCCGCGGGGATCGAGTACCAATGCCATGGCGAGGTCCGCACCGCCCGCGCGGACCGCGAGGTCATTCTCTCGGGCGGCGCCATCAACTCGCCCCAGTTGATGATGGTCTCCGGCATCGGACCGGCCGATCACCTGCGATCCGTCGGCATCGAACCGAAGCTGGATCTTCCGGGCGTCGGCCGAAACCTGCAGGACCATCCGACGATCGTCGTCCAGGTCGCGTGCACCGAGCCGGTCAGCATCGACTGGGTCGCGAAGCCCCACCGCAAGCTCGTGGCCGGCGTGCAGTGGCTGCTCACGCGCTCCGGCATCGCGACGACGAACATCTGGGAGGCGGGCGGCCTGGTGTTCGGAAATCGCGATGTCTCGTACCCGAACCTTCAGTACCACTTCGGTCCCGTGGGGTTTGCCAACAAGGGCAGCGACATCACACTGCATCAGGCGTTCGCCATCCACATCGATCAGTTGCGTCCGACGAGTCGCGGGCGGATCGACCTCAAGTCCGCCGACCCGTTCGAGAAACCCGCGCTACATTTCAACTATCTCGCGACCGAGCACGACCGACGGGAGTTGACCGAGGGGGTACGCCTCGCGCGTGACCTGGTCCGTCAGCCGGCGTTCGACGCCTACCGCGGCGCCGAGCTCCTGCCGGGCGAGGACGCGACCAGCGACGCGGACATCCTGGCCTTTCTCCGCGGCGCGGTGGAGACCGACTATCATCCCTGCGCGACCTGCCGCATGGGCACCGACGCGATGGCGGTGGTCGACGGCGAGCTCCGGGTGCACGGAATCGAGGGCTTGCGCGTCGTCGACGCCTCCGTCATGCCCCAGGTGATCAGCGCCAATCTCAACGCGCCGACGCAGATGATCGCGGCCCGCGCGGCGGACTTCATTCTCGGCAATGAACAGCTCGCACCGTTCAAGGCGCGATTCCATTTCTCGGACGACTAGAACAGAACGAATGAACCTGCAGGAACCCGAGGACCGCGACAACACGGTCACGATCAGCGGCCGGCGCTTCGAGGAATCTCCCTACATCTCCCGCTACGACGGTCCCGAGCTGGTACGTGGCGTCTACGCGGGCCGCTTCTTCGCCATCTTCAACGGAGAGGACCCGGTCCGGAAGTACTGGGTCCTGAGACGCAAGGCCCTCATCTTCGATGCGCCCGAGAAGCCGGTGGAGGTGTCCGGGCCCGACGCCGTGGCGTTCCTGGAGAAGGTCCTCTCGCGGACCGTCTCGACCCTCGAGGTCGGGCGCGGCCGCTACGCCATCGCCTGCACGCCGCAAGGCGGCGTGTTCATGGACGGCGTGCTCTTCAGACTCGCCGACGATCGCTTCTGGTACGTGCAGGCGGACGGTGCTCTGGAGACCTGGTTCCTTGCCCACAGCGAGGGATTCGACATCACCATCTCGGATCCGAAGTCACGAGCGCTCCAGATTCAGGGGCCGGCATCCATGGAGATCATGCGCGCGGCGTCCGCCAGCCGGATCGGCGAAGACATGCGTTACTTTCATGCCGGTTTCTTCGATCTCGGCGGCCAGGAGGTCTACGTCTCGCGCACCGGGTTCACCGGCGAGCTCGGCTACGAAATCTACAGCCTGGGAGACGCCACGGATCACCTGGCGCTGTGGGATCACCTGATGGCTTCGGGCGAGCCACACGGCATGGAGTTTTCCAGCACGAGCTCGATGACGATCCGGCGCATCGAAGCCGGCATTCTGGGCAACACCACCGACATGGACACGACCATGACGCCCTTCGAGGCCGGCCTCGCGCCATTCATCGACATGGAGCGGGAGGGCTTCGTCGGCCGTTCGGCGCTGCTTCACGCGGATCGGCGGCCGTTGCTCCACGGCCTCAAGTGTGCCGACGCACTGCCGTGCGTCGCGAGCACGGTGCTCGACGGCGCCACACCGGTCGGGCGCATGACGATGGGCGTCCACTCTCCGACGCTCGAGTGCGGCATCGGTTATGTCAGGTTCGACAAACCGGGCGACTGGAAAGGACGCTCGCTGCGAATCAGGCTGCCGACCGGCGACGTGCACCCGTGCGAGATCGTCGACATTCCGTTCGTCGACCCGAAACGGCGGCTGACCAGAGGGCTCGACAAGTCGATCCCCTGACCAGGGATGGACAACGAGAACACAGCCATGGATTTCGGAATCTTCAACCTCATGCAGCAGCGCGGCGCGGCCGTGACCTCCGCCGAACTGGTCGACGACGCCATCCGGCACACCCGGATCGCCGAGTCGCTGGGGTTCGGACGGGCCTGGTTCGCCGAGCATCACTTCTCGAACTACAGCCTGTGCCCGTCGCCGCTGATGATGGTGGCGCATGCCGCGGCGGTCACCGAGCGCATTCGGCTCGGAACCGCTGTGATCATCGCTCCGCTGCACGCGCCGGCGCGACTGCTGGGCGAGATCGGGCTCGCCGACTCGTTCGCGGGCGGGCGGCTCGACCTCGGCATCGGCAACGGCTACCAGCACTTCGAATTCGAACGCTTCGGCATCGACATCGAGGAGCGCCGGGAACGGATGTTCGAGATGCTCGACATGATCGAGCTCGGCCTGACCGAGAAGGTGTTCGAGTACCACGGCAGCCACTATCGCCAGCCCCCGACCGCGATCAACGTGCGCTGCGTCCAGCAGCCGCATCCACCGATCTGGGTGGCGTCGGGCGATCATGCGGTCAACGGGCGCACCGCTCGTCACGGCTACACCCCGTTCGTGTCATCGCGATTCGCGAACCAGGAGGAGCTCGCGCCGATTCGCGAGCACATCGCCGAATCGTTTCGGCGCGAAGGGCAGGGTGGCCACCCGATGCCGCTCGGCATCCTGAGCTACGGCTGCGTGAGCGAGAGCAAGCGCGACATCGCCCAGTACGCGGACGCGGCACGGTTCCAGGGCAGAATCGCGCGCAGCCTGCGCGAGCGGCGCGAGCAGGTCGAAAGCGACCATTCCATCACGCCGGTGCCTTTCGCCAACGAACCGTCGCTCGACGCGATCCGGGACAACATCCTGTGCGGCGATCCGGAGACGGTGGCGGAGAAGCTGGTGGAGTTCATCCGCATCGTGCACCCGACCCACATGCTGTTCTATTTCCAGGTCGGCGGATACGAGAGCGCCAAGGCCGTCCGCAGCATGGAACTGTGGGCGGAGCGGGTGGTGCCGATGGTGGAACAGGCGCTCGGGATGTCGATTGGCGAAATCGAGGGCGCTCCGCCGTGAGAGAAGGAGATCGGGCAATGAACGACCAGCCGGACGCAGGCGGCGACTTCCTCGTGACTCACCACGTATCGCCGAAGGATGGGGAGGACGCGTGCCTGCGCGACGGCGCGCAGTACCGTCAGAGCTTGCGCGACGGCCGGCGCGTCATCATGGGCGGAGACGTGGTCGAAGACGTCACCTCGCACCCTGGTCTCAAGGCCGGGATCGACACGTTCGCCACGCTCTTCGATGCGCAGTTCGAACCGGAAAGCAGAGAAGTCACCACTTCGATCGATCCAGGCACCGGGCGGCGCATCGCCACCGGCTGGCTGGTGCCCCGCCGCCGCGAGGACCTGGCGCGCCACGACGCCCAGATCCGGTTCACCACCCATCGCACCCTCGGCGTGTTCGGACGGCCGCCGGACTACGGCCCGGTCAAGGCCATCGGCTTCCTCGCCTTTCGCCATCTCATCGAGAAGGATGAGCCGGAGGCGATGGAAAAGATCGAGCACTTCCTCGATGTGGGCTCGTCCCACAACCTCATCTCGGCCGACGTCATCATCGACGTGCAGGCCAATCGCAAGCTCACCGGGGCCGAGATGCCGGGGCGGCTGCGGGTGGTGGAGGAACGGCCGGACACCCTCGTGGTCCATGGTGCCAAGGCGGGCAACACCATGATGCCGCAGGGAAACATCGGGACCATCTCGATGCCGCCGCCGGCCCGGGACGTGCCGGAGGACTGCATGCTGTGGGCCGCGGTCCCCGCCAACCTGCAAGGGCTGACCCTGGTCTGCCGAGAGCCGGTCACCAGCGGGCGGGAGACGCGCGACGATCACCCCATCACCGCCGCCGGCGAGGAGATCGACTGTCTCGCGCTGTACGACCACGTCGAGATCTCCCGCGACTACGTGTTCAGCTACCGCAACCGCAACATCGCCAGCATCTATACGACCCTCGGGCGCTTCGCCTTCTGGAAGATCATCTGCCGGCTGTCCCACCGAGCCGAGCTCTTCGCCGCCACCGCGCAGATGATCGTCAACGCGCTCGGCACCGATCACGTCCCGGCGGTGCGGGCGATGGTCGCGGACGTGATCCACTACGCGAAGCTGATTCGCGCCTGCGTGCTGGCCTCCGTCGAACAGGCGGCCCCCACTCCATCCGGGGTGCTGATTCCGGAGGCCAGCCTGGTGACCGCGGGACGGCTGTACGCCATCGAGCAGTATCCGAAGATCATGCAGGTGCTTCGCGACCTCTCCGGACAGGGGCTCATCTCCCGGGTTCCCGAGAGTACCTGGGCACGGAGCGACGTCGGCGCGATGCTGGACGAGTTCCTGCCCGGTCACGACCTGAACGCGCGGGACAAGAACCGGCTTTTCAACCTGGTCTGGGATCTGACCTGCAGCGGTCATGGATTGCGTACCGCCCTGTTCGAGGCGCTGAACGCGACTCCGGCGCCC
Source organism: Gammaproteobacteria bacterium (assembly GCA_022826505.1). Taxonomy (GTDB): domain Bacteria; phylum Pseudomonadota; class Gammaproteobacteria; order HK1; family HK1; genus HK1. The sequence continues at coordinate 19,984 of JAJDUQ010000203.1, read as the reverse complement.
GCACTGCGCGAAGACCTGTACCGGATCCACGACAATCCGGAGGCCCGTGCGGTGGTCCGGGAGATCGCCGGGCTCGAATAGGACGCTGACGAAAATTGCCTTGTCACACCCCGAACGCGCCATCCCGTAGAAACGGACTTCTCCTCGTTTCAGTTGGCAACCTCATGTGGATCACCGTCGTTGGCCCCGTCGAATCCGCAGACGCCATCGGCGTGACATGATCAGGCTTGTGGAAGATTCCGACCGAACGCCGAATTGCCGCGCAACCCGCGGTCCGTACCTGGGATGCCGACGCCAGTACTGTCCGGTCTCATCACAGGACTCGTGACGTGGTGGGGAACGGGTCATCGCCTTTGACGGTCGGAGACGGTGAGACCGAGGATGGCTCCGGTTCCCGCAAACCGACGACGCGGCCGATTCAAAGTGAGAAGGACGGAGGATACGTGACGTTCGAGGGCTGCAACCTGTTCGAGATTATCGACACCACCCGGTCGATGCGGCGTCTCAAATCCGACCCCGTCCCCGATGCGCTCATCGAGCGCATCATCGCGGCCGGGACCAGGGCGCCGAGCGGTCAGAACACCCAGCCCTGGGCTTTCCTGGTGGTACGCGACGCCACCGCCAAACGATGGCTCCAGAAGCGCTACTTCGCGGTCATGCAGCGCGCGATGGGAGAGCGCAGACCTTCGCCGGACGACCACAGCCCGAGCGCCCGCAACATGCGCGCAGCGCTGCACCTCGCCGAGCACCTGCACGAGGCGCCGGTACTGCTGCTGGTCTGCGGCGCGCGGGACTGGCCTTTCGCGGTCGCGGCCGAGAATCGCAGAGGCCTCGCTCCGCCTTCCTACGGCTCCACCTTTCCGGCCGTTCAGAACATCCTGCTTGCCTGCCGGGCGCTGGGTCTGGGCGCCACGCTGACCACCATGCACCAGATGTTCGAGACCGAACTGTGCGAGCGATTCGAAATTCCGGACACCCACGGCGTAGTGGCGCTGATCCCGATCGGCTATCCCTTGGGTCGATTCGGTCCGGTGCGGCGGAAACCGCCACGGGAGGTCACGCACCTCGATCGCTGGGGCAGCCCGTGGCCGGTGTGATCTCCGGGCGAAACGTATCGAAGCGCTTCGAGCAAGCACGTGCCCGCTTGGGGAGTTTCCTGCCGTCGAAGACGACACGGAAGGGGCGCATTGACCTGCTCCCTCACTTCCTCTCTCGCGGCTCGACACCGCCGTGCCAGTCGCGGAAGTGATGCTGGTGGGTCGGCAGATAGGCGCCCGGTTTCATGTGGGCGTCGTAGAAATCGAGATCCAGGTGATGGGCCTGGATCATCAGGGTGAGCTGGATCGGATCGACGGTCGCCGGGAACTTCCCGAAGGTGTCGAGGATGTAGCCGCAGATGTCCTTGACGCACTGGATGCCCTCGGGCGAGGCTTGCACCGTCGCCGCGTCGAACTCCGGGTTGGGCGCGACATGCGGCTTCAGCATTCCCCGCGCCTCCCAATCGTCCATGCTCATGGTCATGCCCTCGATTGCGGCCTCGACCGCGACGTCCATGTCGACGTGGTAGGGAGGGCAGAATGCTTCGAACACGCCGTCCCGGCCGACCGGCACCGGAAACGGGTCGGAGCGCGACTGCACGAATCGGAAGCCGAGCCCGCGGCACGTGGGCGTTCCCCCGAGCACCACCAGGGAAGAGAAACCGCCGAAGACCCATCCCCCGAGACCGATGGCCTGCATCGCCAGCGCCATCAACTGGCCCATGAAGGCGCCCTCCGCCAGCATCCCGTCGGACAGGATCTTCTCGAGCCGCGACAGTGGAAGCACCTTCCGCTTCGACAGGAACCCGTTGTCGATCCACGCCTGGTTGCCACAGGGGCGCATGCCGTTGCGGTCGTCGACGATGCAGTAGCCGCCGTCGCCGGCATAGCGTCCCGCCTTGGAGTCGCAAAGGTTCAGGATCAGCTTGATCATGTCCTTGGTGACGTCGATCACCGGCATGAACAAGGTGGTGCCGGGCCGGTTCGTGACCCATTGATTGTGCGGCCAGACACCCGGCTCCACCGGGGGAAGGTCCATGCGCCCGTCGCCCAGCTTTTCGACGCAGGTCTCGTAGAACCCCAGCACCTTTCCCCGGTCGGCAGGGTTCTCGTACTCGCGCATCCTGGTCATGGACGCCTGGTCGGCCTTCACCACGTAGACGCCGTCGTCGTTGGTGAAGAAAAGGCGCGCACGGTGCGATCCCATCGCCGACGGGTAGGGCTTGCCGATTGTCTTGACCATGCCGCCGGGAAGCTCTGTTTCGGCCAGGATGGGGCCGGTGGTCGCGGTGGCCGCGGCAACCAGGAGCGCGGTTTCCAGATCGTCGAGACCCACGGGCTCCTTGTCGGAGCGATGACGGAACGGCCCCTTGACCATCTCCATGCCGAGGCCGAATCGCCTCGAACGCCGCCCCATGATCGCGTCGAACAGGGGGTAGCTCCAGGCGGCGTCCGCCTGCGGTGGCAGTCCCGGCGGCTTCGCGTCACTCATTCATTTCGCTCCTCTGGCCACGTTTTCGGCCGAAGACGGCGTAAGGCAGAAGTTTCAGCGAAAACCGCCAGAACGACGGATTGCCCGCGGTCAGCCGCAGCAGCTTCAACACGTCGTCGCGATCCATCGAAATCTCCGCCTCCCACACCCCCATCTTGCCGACGACAACCACATCGGTCCCGGTGACCTTCAGGGATTCGATTTGGAATTCGAATTCTCCCGCGGCGGACTCGATCTTCATGACTTCCCTCCGATCCTTCTGTCACGGGATCATTTTCCAGTAAGCATCCTTGCAGGCGATGAGTCCGTCGCGGATCTCGTAGAGATCCATGCCCCTCGATTCTCGCCAGCGCCCGTCGGGACCCGGATAGTCGACGCGGTAGGTCTGGATCACGGTTCGCCCCTGGAAACGCCAGACCGACCGGCTGAACCTGGGAGCATTCGGCATCGCGAAGCGCTCTTCCATCGCGGCGAGGGCGAGTTCTCTGCCATGGGCGACCTCGCCGTTGGGTATCCGCCACTCGAACGACGGCAGGAGGCATTCGCCGATCATCTGCAGATTCTGCGTGATGAATCCTTCCTCGAACTTCGCCATGAGCTTCCGGTAGGCGAGTTCCGGGGCGACCTCCTCGACGACGTGGTCCCGGGGGATTTCCTCGACACGTTGGCCGGACATGTTCTTGACTGTCTTCATCAGCGTCCGAGCGTGGGCGGCACGGTGACGGACTCTGTGCACCGCCACCACGAGTGCGATCAACGCGACGAGAGCGGCGCAGAACGGAAGTACGCACGGAAATGCCCGAGACGGGAAGCATCCGCAGCCGGACCGAGGGTCACGAACACGTCGAACCCCATCGGCGGCATGACCAGCGCCATTTCGACGATGATCGCCACGATGATACCGAACCGGACCGCATCGAGGCCCATGCCCGAGACGATCTGGAAGAAAATGGGAACCGAGAGTCATTTCCCCTCCATGTTCCGTGGAGGTCCCTCATCCGGTTCACGCCCGAAGGACTGATTTCATGACAGACAATGCACCCGGTACCGGGTCGTCACCGGTCAGGTCGACGGACGTCGAGGCACGCGTGGGCAGCGGCTATCCCGAGCCGTTTGCGGCCAAGTGCCGAAACCGGATCAAGCGTGCCTTGGGCGATGTGTTCGGCCTGACCCAGTTCGGCGTCAATCTGACGACATTGCCGCCGGGCGCCTGGTCCGCCCAGCGGCATTGGCATGAACACGAGGACGAGTTCATCTACGTCCTCGAAGGCGAGTTGGTCCTGATCAGCGACGATGGTGAGGAGCCCCTTGCCGCCGGCATGTGCGCAGGCTTTCCGGCCGGACGAGCGAACGGCCATCACCTCGTCAATCGATCCGCTTCGGCGGCGAGCTATCTCGAAATCGGTACCCGCTCGCCGAACGAGCGCTCGCACTATCCGGATGTCGATCTGGCAGCGCACAAGGTCGCCGGCGGCGACGCTCGGTTCACCAACCGAAAGGGCGAGCCGTATGCGACGCAGGACGCGAAGCGCCTGCGAGATCGGCTCGGAAGGTGACTCGCTTGCTGGGGAGGACGAATGCGGCCTCACCCGGGTCGGATCGAAGCGCGTGGGCGCGTACACCAGAGCCGCCCGTGACGGAAAGTACAGGGCCCGCGCCACTCTGACCGACTCGGGTGTGGTGCTCCGCTGCCTCGACCCCGATTCTTTCTCGGCGGCGAGATGCGTCTCGATTCCGACGCAGCGCACACCGCAATGAAGGATCAAGTCGCGAGGCTGGTCGGATACGATCCGATGCGCGCCGCAACCCGGACCATGGTGCTTGGTCGAGTGTTGTTCACCGCTCTCGAAAGTGTCTGAGAAAGTTCGGTCGGGGTCGTACCGTCAGCGCGGCTCCCCTTGTCACGGATCGTCCCGAATTCATTTTTCCGTCGGATAAGCCAAGGTTGCGAACGGGTCACGATGTCTTTTCTGTCCTGGATTGTGTTCGACGAGGTCGAGCGCCAGAGGGCGCGTCGACTCATGGCGCTGTTCGAAGAAAGGGAGTCGCGGGACGAGCTTGGACTGGGACCCATTCGAGACTCGATTGCCGACCATCTGTTTCCAGGCACCAGCACGATCCAGACACGCGTGCGGTACATGCTGTTCGTGCCCTGGATCTACACGATGGTCGAAGACATGGACGCATCAACCGAACGGCTCATGCAGGAGGCAAGGAATCTTGAAATCGGCCTAATCGATGCCCTGCGCTCCGGCGGTGAAGAAGAAGGCGTCATCGGACGATTTGCTCGCGGACAACTCCAGCGTCTTCCCAGCTCGGTCTACTGGAACGGACTTCGTAGCTGGGGCATCCGCACATTTGCGGGCTCACAAGAGGCCTACTTTGCATCCATGCCCGCTCTCCGTCGCCACCGACTTCGGAAACGGTCGGCGTCCGATTTTCCGGACGACGCGAGTCGCAATCATGCACCCTGGTGCGCGGGCCTGCCGTGCCGTCCTGATGATCTTCTGGAGCGTGCCGATTTCAAGCTGACCAGGAACGAAGCGGATTTTCTGATGGATCGGCTGGTCAACGCTCAACCGGCCAGCCTCCTCACCCATCTTGCCAGGACCGGCCGACACGCAGCCTGCAATTTCGTCTGGGAACATCCCGCCTACACGTCATTCCCGGAGACAACTCGCCGCTTGATCAAGCATGCGGAGGTGTTCTCTGCGGTGATGCACGGCGCTGCGCTGCTCTACAACCTGATGCTGGCACAACGACGCAAGAACGAGGAATGGATCGAACGATATCGCGGCGAGCTCTCCGAGTGGACGGAGATGGAATTCGACCGGACCGCAGTCTCGCTCTGGTCACTCGACGACTTCTGGAGGTGCATCGAGCACGAAGGCCACCGAATCCGCGATCGCGCCCGGCGATTCGTGCATCACTGGTGCGAGTTGGCAGAGGAACATGGCGGCAATATCGCCGAGCTTCCCGCGGCACATACTCTGGTGCAGGAACGGGAAAGGGCGCTCAAGGGCTCGCAGTCACGGCTCGTCAATCGGACGGTCCTCGATAGGTGGGGCGGCCGTTCGGGCGCGGACCGACTGAACTTTCGCTGGCGGGAAGCAAACAGCCACGTCCGGGATCTGACGGATGCCGACTGATCTTCCGCTGCACCCGGATGTGCGCTCGCTCTACGGCGGCAGTCTTCGCCCACCCCCCGGAACCGTTTTCGACGCCGGGGCCGCGACGACGTTCACGCTCGACATCGAGACGGCACTTGCCATTCCGGTAACACTGGCCCTGTTCTCTTCGGAAGACCGGGACGAGTTGCTGAAGAGTCCACTCGCCCTGCTCGAAGGGTTCGAGCGAACCGCCGACCGGCTGGCGATCTTCTGCGAGGCCGGTCGCATTCAGGCGCAGCCCACGCCCCAGTCGAGGCTTTGCACACTACTCGAACGCCTGATCACCGAAGTGGCCGCCCCACGTGGCGGCTCGTTCCATCCGAAGGTCTGGGTGCTGCGCTATCGGCCCCTGGCGACGGACGAGCCGACCCGAATTCGCCTCCTCGTTCTGTCGCGGAACCTGACTCGCGACCGATCGTGGGATCTGTGTCTCAGTCTTGACGGCAAGGTCATGCGAAGACGGCATGCGGCCAATGCACCGCTGGTCGATTTCCTCCGGCGTCTGCCGTCTCTGGCGACGGGAGCCGCGCCCGAGCACGTCGACCCACTTGTCGCCGATTTGTCGAAGGACCTTCACCGAACTGAGTGGACGCTCCCGGCGACGTTCGAGAAGGTCGAATTCGCCGTCAACGGGACGAAGCGTCGCGTATGGAGACCCCCCGATTGCAGAAGACTCGGCATCGTCTCGCCGTTCTGCGACGAAGACGCGCTGGAGATGCTGGCAGATCTGTCCATCGAACCGTCTGTTCTCGTCAGTCGATCCGACGAGCTGATTGCGGTGGCTCCGCGGGTGCTCGACCGCTACTCAGAAGTATCTGTCATGGACGAACTCGCCGAGACCGAGGACGGGGAAGGCGACGACAGCGACGACGAGGCGGCGCGGCCGCTTGGCGGGCTCCACGCCAAAGTCTTCGTGCAGGAGAACGGCTGGGACACCTCGATCACCGTCGGCTCGGGGAACGCGACGCGCCCTGCTCTGCTCACCGGCCGCAACGTAGAAGTGTTTGCGACGCTGACCGGAAAGCGATTCAGGATCGGCAGCATCCCGGACATCTTCGGACCGGACGGCTTCGGGCGCGTGTTGCGTGCGTTCCGATCCGCTGAGATTCCTCAACGTGACGCCCCCCAGCGCGCCGCAGAGCAAAGAATTGAACGGGCGCGGTGCGAGTTGGTCGATACCGGCCTGACGCTGGAGTGCACGGCACGAAAGGATGAAGAAGGCGGCCAAGAGCTCTGGACGGTCGTCCTCCGGCCCAGTCAGTCAGTTGGGCTCGACGGACTGGGGTCGGCATCCTGCTGGCCGATTACCCGGGGCGAGGCACATGCTCACAACGTCTTGACGGCACTACGTGACGGGGACTCCATCGACATCGGCACGATGCCTCTGATCGACGTCACGCGGTATGTCGCCTTTCGCCTAACCGACGCAGCGCACGAGGAGACGACGGCCCTGTTTGCACTCGGCCTCCGGGTCAGCGGCCTCCCGACAACCCGGCATCGGGCCGTACTGCGATGGGTGCTGGACAGCAGGGAAGCGTTTCTTCGCTATCTCCGACTCCTGCTCGCCGACGCGGGCGACCCGCTGTCGGCCCAGTTCGTTGCCGGCTCGGCCGACGGCGGCGGGGCCTGGAATCCGGGCGCGGACGACGAGCCGATTCTCGAGGACATGGTGCGGGCGCTGTCGCATGGCCACGACCGTCTGCACGCGGTACGGCGCCTCATGGAACGCCTCGAACGGATCTCCGACGACGACGGGGCCGCGATGGTGCCGGAAGACTTCTCCATGTTGTGGGATGCGTTCCGCGAAGTTCTGGATGGGGGAGATCGCACCCGTGCCTGACGCCGAACGGTTCGACGCGGAAGCGGCGTTGCGGCCGCTCAAGGAGTTTCAGCGACGGACTGTCGACTACGTGATGCGCCGCATTTACCGGGATTCCGATGCCGCGAGGCGCTTCCTGGTGGCGGACGAGGTCGGTCTCGGAAAGACGATGGTTGCGCGAGGAGTGATCGCGTGCGCGATCGAACGACTCTGGGACAGCGTGGAGCGCATCGATGTGCTCTACATCTGCTCGAACCAGGCGATCGCCGGTCAGAACATCAATCGGCTGAATGTACTCGGCAGGAAGGAATTCGAGCTGCCCACGCGAATGACGCTCCTGCCCCTGCAGTTGGCGGGCGACCACGGACTCGGACGAAACAAGGTCAACTTCATCAGCCTCACACCGGGAACGACGTTCAATCTGCGCTCGTCGACTGGTATCAGCCGGGAGCGGGCGTTGCTGTTCCATCTCCTGAAGGAAATGGTCGAGCCAAGACAAGGTCTCTGCAACCTTCTCCAGGTCGGGGCGGGAGTCGATAGCTGGCGACGCATCGTAGAACAAGTACGGGGCGACTTCGGCAAGGTGGACCGGAAGCTGATCGACGACTTTCGGGCCGAATGCACGGATCGGATCCTCCTCGACGGGCTCGCCGAACTCTGCAGTCTCTTCCAACGGTGGAGAAGCCACTATCCGCAGGAGATGACCGGACCCCGCAACCGGGTGATTGCCGAGCTACGCAGCCGCCTTGCACACGTTTGCGTCGACGCGCTCGAGCCGAACCTGATCATCCTCGACGAGTTCCAACGGTTCACGGAGTTGCTGCGCGGCGACCACGACGCCGCGCTTCTGGCGAGAGAACTGTTCGACTACACGGATCGCGAGGGCAACGCCGCACGGACGCTGCTGCTCTCCGCCACGCAGTATCGGATGCTGACGCTGTCCGGCGACACAGAAGACGACGGAGATCACTATCGCGAATTCCTCGAGACGCTCCGCTTCCTGTTCGGACATGAGCGAGGACCGGAGTTGGCCGAGGCGCTGAGTCGCGAAGTCGATCGATTTCGCCGCGCGATGTTGTCCCTGCCGAATTCGAAGGACATGGCACGCGAGCACAAGCGGTCGATCGAGGAACGGCTGCGAGCCGTCATTGTGCGCACGGAGCGCGTCGCCAGTACCCGGGACCGCGATTCCATGGTCGAGGAGCCGAACCTGGCTGTCGGCGTGACGCCGGAAGATCTGCGCTCGGCCGCTGCCGTCGCCGGGGTCGCCCGCGTTGTGGACGCTCCGGAGGTCGTCGAATACTGGAAATCGGCGCCCTATCTGCTCAACTTCATGCGGGACTTTGCGCTCAAGCGCGCGATCAGGTCCTACGACGGGAAGGAGTGCCCTGCGCCGCTGCTCGACGCCATCAAGGCCGCGCGACGATCGTCCCTGACTCGCAAACACGTCCGAGAATTCCGTCCGCTGACACCGCCGAACGGGCGCATGCGACTCCTGATGGACCATGTCTTCGACGACGGTCTCGACCAACACCTGTGGATTCCACCGTCACTCGCCTACTACCGCGACGGCGATTCCGACGAGCGCCCGACGAGCAAGTCGCTGGTGTTCTCGTCCTGGTCCATGGTCCCCGATGCCGTGGCCGCAGTCCTTTCCTACGAGGCGGAACGACGAATGGGTGTGAAGCAGGCGGGCATGCGCTACTTCGACCGCCAGCGCCCGAGGCCGCTCCAGTTTCGGATAGCACAGGGCCGCCTCGCCGGATTACGGGCGTTGCTCCTCGTCTATCCATCGCCCTTGATTGCCCAAGCGGCGGACCCGCTCGATGTCGTCGCCTGCCATTCTGAAACGCTCTCCTACGACGCGATGCGAGCGGCCTTGGCAGCGCGGTTGGAACCGTACGTGCGGCGGTTGCAATCCGCTGCCGATGAATCCACGGGTCTAGACACCTGGCAATGGGCGGGTCCAGCCGTGCTGGACGCGCTCGCCGGCAATCGCTCCCGAATCTGGCTGGAAGATGCGGATGACGGCTTCGTGTGTCTCGGAGCAGAGGATGCCTGGAGCGCTCATGTCGATGCACTGCGGAAAGCGGTCAGGGAGAAGCGGATTGGCGGCACCGTGCCCGATTCCGCCCTCGATCTCCTCGTTGATCTGGCATTCGGCAGCCCGGCCATCTGCGCGCTGCGGGCCTTGCGCCGAATCGCCCCGACACTCGAATGGGACGACCCGGCGCTGCTGACCGCGGCCTCCCGGATCGCCTGGGGGTTCCGAACGCTCTACAACCAGCACGACACGGTGGCGCTGCTGCGGCGCGAGAGTGATGACCGGTACTGGCACAGTGCAATCACCCACGGCGCGCGCAACAATCTCCAGGCCGTTCTCGACGAGTACGTCCACTGCCTCGTCGAATCCGAGGGATTGACGGACAAGGCGCCACGCCTTCGCGTCACCGAGCTCGCCTGCGCCGTCAGCCGGGCGATTTCGCTTCTTCCCTCGCAGATCGAGATTGACGAGCCTCGCGTCCGTGCCGGCCGACTCCATATCCGCAAGTCCACGATGCGAGGCCGCTTCGCCATGCGACTCGCCGACTACCGCGACGAGGAGGGCTCGACGGCCCGCCTGAGTGGCGTGCGCGACGCCTTCAATTCCCCGTTCCGACCGTTCGTGCTGGCGACGACTTCGATCGGACAGGAAGGGCTCGACTTCCATCCCTACTGCCATCGGCTCTATCACTGGAACCTGCCGCGCAATCCCGTCGACCTGGAACAACGCGAAGGACGCGTGCACCGCTACAAGGGTCACGCGATTCGCCTGAATGTCGCGGCCAACCACGGGGTGGCGGTGCGAGGCTGCGGCGCGGCATCGAACGACCCCTGGGCTGCGATGTTCGCCGCCGCGCGAGCCGCTTCTCCGACCGACAGCGACCTCGTTCCGTATTGGATTTGCGACGGCCCGGTCAAGGTGGAACGCCGTGTGCCGATGCTTCCCTACAGCAGAGAGATTGCGCGCCTGAAATGGCTCAAGAAGAGCGTCGCCGTCTATCGCCTCGCATTCGGACAACCGCGCCAGGACGACCTTCTCGCCTATCTGAGCGGCCTGGACGAGGCGTTGACCGCCGATGAAATGGATACGCTGCAGATTCGACTCGAGCCGCTGGCAAGCTGAGTGATCAACACCATCTTGATGCTGGAATGGCGTTACTCCGCGCCTTCCGGCTTCAGCGATTGCAGGTACTCGACGAGCTCGTGAACTTCGGTGGATGGGTTGAACGCACCGGTCGCACGGGCGTCGTTCAGGGCACGAGCGGCATGCGCCTTCGCCTCCACCATCCGGTCTTCGAGTTTGAAGAAAACCCCGCGCGCTGCTTTCGCGTAACCCGGGAGGAAGTCTCGTAGGTCGCTCACGCAGGTCTGCGCCGGGCTCCTGTTCCCCGACCTCCCATATGGCTGACGCGAGAATTCGAAGTGCAGCCGGAGCCAGAATTCGAAGCATGGCCATGATCTGGTGAGACACAGGCCACTGGCTCTGGCTTCGTCGCAAGCCGTTTGAAATGTAGCGTGCTCGTCGCGGTCGAAAACGCAGTACACCCTGTCGAATCTCTCTCCGCGCCTCCTTTCCCTGTCGCGCTCCTTCTTGGCCTCGCGGACCACCGTTCTCGGGTCCGCCCCGCTTCCGACCACCTTGATGTTGGCGATACTCAGTCGGTATCGGTCGACGATGTCCTGGAAGTACAAGGGCTCCGTGCGTTGCCCTTCGCAGACGATGAGCACGCGATCATGAGACTCACGTTTCGAACCGGACCTGACGGGTCGATTTCGGGGACGTCGCCTGGCCATGGCTCAAGCGTCGGAACGGACACGGGGAGGACGAACGTAGGGCACTGCACCATACCGTCCGCCGAGGTAGGCACGCTCCAGGTTCTCGACTCCGCGACGAGGACGGAAGTCCGTCAGCGGGAACAGGTTGGTCTCCTGGCGCGCGTTTCTCTCGCAGAACCAGATTTGATCCCGGCGAAAGACGTCCTGGCTCAGGATAGACGTATCGTGGGTGGTGAAAACGAGCTGTGCCCCGTTCGCGTTCCGTTCAGGATCGTGGAATCGATCCACCAGGAATCTGACCAGCGCAGGATGCAAGCTGTTATGCAGTTCATCAAAAGCGATGACGTGTCCATTGTCGAACGTATCGATCCATGGGGCCGCAAGCGCAAACATCTTTTGCGTTCCGTCGGATTCAGCACCGAGGTCCAGCTCCACGGACTGACCGTGCTCCGTTCCGTGGCTCATGTGTACCTGAACCACCTTGGCTCCGGACATTTCCTCCCTCACCCGATGCACAAGTTCTTTGGGCATGTCCTCGGGAAGCATTGCGGGCGAGAAATCCTCGAAGTCGACCCGAACGTCGTCAATTGCCAAATCGGCGGCGCGCAGGAACTGGATGAGCTCAGCCCTGCGATTGCTGCGGCACCACTCCACCGAGAGACCATTCTCCCAGCCACCCGGTCCGATAACGAACAGGTTGCTGCTGAACCAATCGTAGATCGGCCGAAGCTGTTCGCTGTTGAGCGTGACCGCCGTGGACAACAGCAGTGCATTGCTACGTGTCGCCCGCCGCCAGACCTCCTTGTCGCCGGTGAGCTTGTCGCCAAACTTGCATCTGACCGTACCGCCGTCGGTCGTGCGTTCGAACCAGAACTGAATTCGTCCACGCGGCCAAGCGTAGAGCCACTCCTCCGTCACGGTGTCTCCGACTACGGAGAAGCCGTACTGAAACCGCGTGCGATTCGCGATCCCCATGACTTCGAACGTCGTGGGCTGCGTTTCGCTGTCCGGAGCAAAGCGGAACGGTGTGATCGGCTGCACACGAAGCTCACGAGCGGAGTCGACGATGAAATGTCGCATCGCCCCGAGGGCCAGAAGCAGATTGGTCTTGCCCGCCGCGTTCGGACCGTAGATTGCGGCTGAACGCACGAGAGGAATCGAGCGGACGCCCTCGTTCAGCTCCGGTGTCACGACGTGTGTCTCACGGTGCTCCTTGCCAGGACCGGCCGCGAGAGTGAGGCGAACCTCATCCTTGATGGACATGAAGTTCTCGACGGAAAATTCGATTAGCATTATTTAATCCGGGAAATTTGACGAGATTCGTCGAATTTAACACGTTAAATCGTCATCAACACGTGTCCACTCGGCAATGAAACCGACGAGGCCAAGTCAGCCGCTCCTTCGATTGCGGCGATTGTCGGCCGCGATGGCGAATCGCTCACCCGGGGCGACGAGTTCGGTCCAATTCGGGTCGGGCGCACCTCGTGTAGGATCGGCGTGGAGCCGCATCGCCATCAGGCGACTGCTGCAACCCGTCGAGGCAACGCCCCATGCGCAAGCCCGCCTCCATGAAGGCCCTCGAAGAACTCGGCCGGGTCCGGCTCTCGGAGCACTTCTTCATGCGCGAGATGCTCTACAGCGAGATCGCGAACTTCCACGGCATCCCGAACATTCCGGACGATCCCAATCTGGCGATCGCGGCCGGAACACGGCTCTGCGAGGAGCTGCTCGAACCCCTGCACGCAACGTTCGGACACGTGTCGATCCGTTCCGCGTTCCGCTCCGCCGAGGTGAACACGTACGGTGCCGAGCGGCAGGACAAGGGCTACAACTGCGGGAAGACGGACTGGAATCGATCCCGCCACGTCTGGGATCGGCGGGACGCGGAAGGGTGCATGGGGGCGACCGCCTGCATCGTCATCCCGTGGTTCGTGCCGCGCTACGAAGCCGGTACTTCCTGGCAGGCGCTGGCTTGGTGGGTGCACGACCACCTGCCCTATTCGGACATGATGTTCTTTGCCGTGAAGGGAAAGAACTGCGCGTTCAATCTGAGGTGGCACGAGAAGCCGGCTCGCCGTATCGAGGCCTATGCCCCGCGCGAGGTGCTCCTCACCAAACCGGGGATGGCGAACCACGAGGGCGACCATTGCGCGGAGTATCCCGGGTTCCCGGAGCTTGGGCGCTGCTGACGGAGAGGTTCTGCCTCTCCCCAATCGAGGCGCCGGGCCTCGGGCGACGGGGTCGCAATGCTCGGACGGCAGACTGCATCCGCGCCGAGCTCGAGCAGTCGACGTCGGACCGGCATGCTGTCCCTGACCCGGGAGGAAACCGGATGCGGAAGAAGTGGATGGTCGCGGCCACGGTGCTTCCCGCGTTGGTCTTCGTCACCCTGTTCCTCCTTGACCGCGAGACGTTTCAAGCCGAGATCACCATAGAAGCCACTTCCGAGGAGGTCTGGTCGGTGCTAACCGATGCTCAAGGACTCCCGACAGGCACTCGTCGGTCCGCGAGCCGCTCCCGATCGGCGCTGCCATTGCCCTGGCTCTCGGCCTCCACCGAACGAACTTCGGGACATGGAGAGAAGGTTTGGCGGGTCGCTTGACGCATGATGCTTGATGCGTGATGCTGCGGTTGTCGGCACGCGGCATTCCCTGCCATTCCGGCCGGAGACGATCGATGCGCACCACCCTCAACATTGACGGCGATGTCCTGAGTGCGGCGAAGGAGCTTGCCAAACAAGAACGCAAGACTGCGGGAGAGCTCGTGTCGGACCTCATGCGCGAGGCCTTGCGGGCGCGGGCAGGCTCCGCGGGGGAGACTCGGGCGCAACGGAGCCTCTACGGCTTCAAGCCGATTCCGGCGGGCGGCGCCGTCGTCACCAACGTTCTGGTGGACGAGCTTCGCGAAGAGCTCGGAGTTTGAGCGGTGCGGGCCTTGTTCGATGTCAACGTCCTGATCGCCCTGCTCGACGAAAACCACACCCACCATGCGACGGTATCCGACTGGTTTGCGGATCACATCGAGCACGGATGGGCGTCGTGTCCCCTCACGCAGAACGGCTGTGTACGCATCGTTTCCCAGCCGAGATATCCGAACCCGCTGGGGGTTGCCGACGCGGTAATGCGGCTTCAGGAAGCCGTTGCCACTCCATGGCACCAATTCCTTCCGGACGACGTGAGCCTGCTCGACGACAGCGTGGTGGACCGGCTCCAGTTGCTCGGTCCCCGGCAGTTGACCGACGTGTACCTCCTGGCCCTCGCCGTGGCGCACGGCGTACGACTGGTCACGCTCGACAAGTCCGTACCCCTCATCGCCGTCCGAGGGGCGAGCGAAGAGCACCTGACGGTGATCTGACGCCGGCGGCCATACCGAAGACGACACGGCGCATTCCGGTTCGGGGACCGGGATCCGACCCCGCCGCCGGAGCGCTGGCGTCCGCCCACCACGGGCGCATGCTCGGACATTCCGGCCTGCGGTCGCATGCAGCACCGGAGAGCCTGCCTGAAGTCAGCTTTTTCTCCGATAATGGAAGCTCGAGCACCTCGGACGGCGGGCGGGGCGCAAGGCGGCACGGAGTTCCGCCGGTTCGAGTTCCACCATAGCGCACCCTGGAAAGAGACCCATGGCAGCCTACTCCGATGCCGAGCTCCAGCAGTTGATGGTGGAGCTGGAATCCGACTTGGTCGAGCGCAAGGAGTCCGCTGCCGACGGGAGAAGGATTCGGCGCAACATCTGCGGATTCGCCAATGACTTGCCGGGAAACGGGAGGCCGGGCGTCGTACTGGTCGGGGTGCGCGATGACGGTACCTGCGCTTCGTTGACGATCGACGATGCGTTGTTGGTACGGCTGTCCAACATTCACGGGGAAGGCGACATCCTGCCACTGCCTTCGATGACGGTGCAGAAAGGGCGCCTGAACGGGTGCGACGTGGCTGTAGTGACGGTCGAGCCGTCCGCAAACCCGCCAGTGCGATATCGAGGTCGTGTCTGGGTCCGCGTCGGTCCCTCCGTTCGTGAAGGGTCGGTGGAGGACGAGCGGTTGCTCAGCGAACGGCGCCGCGCGGCCGACCTGTCCTTCGATTCGAGACCCGCGGTTGGCATCGGGCTTGAAGACCTCGACATGGAATTCCTGCGCGACCACTACCTGCCCGCCGCAGTTGCCGCCGAAATCCCGGCAGGGAACCGGAGAACGATCGAGCAACAGTTGCGTTCGCTGCGACTGGTACAGACGGACAGACCGACCTGGGGTGCACTCCTCGCGTTCGGGCGCGACCCGCAAGGCCGCCTGCCAAGTGCCTACGTTCAGTTCCTGAGAATCGACGGCATCGAGATCGCCGACCCCATCAGGAACCAGAAGCAGCTCACCGGGCGACTCGACGACGTCGTCCGTCGGCTCGACGATCTCCTCGATTTGAACGTCTCGGTGCGCACTGAGGTCGTCGGCACACGACGGGAGAGACAGCAGCCGGACTATCCGGTCGACGCCCTGCGGCAGCTCGCCTACAACGCGGTCATGCACCGCAGCTACGAAGGGACCAATGCTCCGGTCCGGGTGTACTGGTACACCGACCGGGTCGAAATCGCCAGCCCGGGCGGGTTGTATGGTCGATGGACCGGGGGTCTCCGCTGTCTCCGTTCATCGAAGACGACATCCATTGTCTTGCCACCCTCAAGCACTTCCGCAGCCTGATGCCGCTTGCGCAGGAGGCGCGCAAGCCGATGTTTGCGCTAAGGCCGGCGGATGGCGCAATCGGCGGCCACGCCAATGCGGTACAGGCCTGCTACCGGGACTTTCGGGCGCTCGCCCGCAAGATTGCCGAGCGATGCGGCATGGCCGAACCGTAGCTGCCGGATGAAACGGATCATTCCGGTTCACCTGCAATAGTCATGAACGACACCACGGGGGTGCACAGGGGCTCCTCTTGCCAAAGCAAGATCGCTCTGTTCCGCTCCCTCGTCCGGGGACGCGAGGACGTCTATCCGCGCCGCTTCGAGAGCCTGCGCACCGGCAAGTCCGGCTACCCGATTCTGCTGCGGCGCTTCGGCATCGAGCCTTCGCTCGATGACCAGCGCCACTCCGGGGTACCCATCTCGGTGTCCTTCCAAGGTGACCTGCGCCCCCAGCAGCAGATGGCGGCCTCCGCCATGCTGGCGCACGACACCGGCGTCCTGGCCGCGACCACCGCGTTCGGAAAGACAGTCGTCGCCGCGTGGCTCATTGCCGAACGCGGCGTCAACGCCCTGATTCTCGTTCACCGCAAGCAGCTCATGGAGCAGTGGACCGACCGGCTGTGCGAGATCCTCGACATCACGGAACGCGAGATCGGTCGCTTGGGCGGCGGTCGCAAGAAGCTCAAGGGCAGGATCGACATCGCCACGATTCAGAGCCTCATCAGGCACGGGGAGGTGGACGACCGCATCGCGGACTGTCGTTCATCTTCGGACGTGTAGCCGCCGTCGGCGAAGAACATGCGCAGGTGGATGTTGAGGTTGAACGAGGAATTTGACCCTTGGCCAGCGTCTTCAATCGGATACTTCTGGGCGTTCAACGGTCTCGCGGAGATGCCCGACGCACCGCTTTTCGCCGCACGACGCGGCGAGACCGTACGTCTCGCGATGGTCTACGACACCGCGTGGCCGCACGGTATGCACCTGCACGGACACCACTTCCGCGCGATTGCGTCCGACGGTACCGTGGGTCCCCTGCGGGACACCTTGCTGATGGACCGTGGCGAGGCGGTCGAGGTCGCATTCGTCGCCGACAATCCGGGCGACTGGATGCTGCACTGCCATGTGCCGGAACATTCCACCAGCGGGATGATGACCTGGTTTCGGGTCGCATGACGGCCTGCCAGCTCGCACCGATTCACGTCCTGCAGCCGGTTTCCGCGTGGTCCGGTGCCGCCGGTGCGTCGGTGGGGCGAGCCCCCCGGGCCTCGAAGGCGCCGGTCCGGCCTCCCCGTTGCCGCGTCGGCGTCGCCGAACAGCACGTCTCGAGCGCACGTCACGCAGGCACGGGCCGCGGCGCTCATTTCAGTCACGGAGACATTTCATGAAGACCACGACGCTCCCCCTGAAATCGCTCGCCTGCGCCGGTGTGCTTGCCGCCGCTTCGGCCTCGGCGCCGGCGCAGCACGCTCACGGCACGTCGCCCTATGCGCACTCCCGGAGCCCGGAGGTGCCGAGCCTGTCGTCCGACGAAGTGCGCGAGCTGCGCAACGGTGACGGCATGGGCCTTGCCCGAGCCGCCGAGCTGAACCACTTCCCCGGACCGAGGCACCTTCTCGACCTTTCCGTGGAACTCGGTCTCGGTGACGCTCAGATCGAGCGAATCGAGGTGATCCACCGGAATATGAAGGCTCGGGCGATCGCAAAGGGTGAAGAAGTACTCCAAGCGGAGCTTCACCTCTCGAACCTGTTTGCCTCGGGGCAACCGTCGGCGCCGGTACTGACGCGCATGACCGAGCACCTGGGTCTCATGCGCGGGCAACTTCAGACGATTCACCTGCTCGCGCACATCGAAGCGGCCGAGGTGCTCACCGTCGAGCAGATCGAGGGCTACGACCGGCTCAGGGGCTATCGGCACTGACGGCGGGCGCAGCGTGTACGGAACTACGCCGCCGTCTCCGGATATGGCGCGCGTGCCTTTCTCGGCTCCGACAGCGTCGGAGTCGTCGGGGACCGTGGGATCGAGCGGAGCGGAACTGCTTGCGACGGCGATCTCCATGACGGTCCTGGCCCTCGTGGCCGCGGTCGCGAGCGCCGCTGGAGCCCATGGCGTGGGCTTCCGGGATGTCGTCGTCGAGGTCGACGGCGAGGAGGCGCCCCACGCGCTCTGGTATCCCGCGAGCGTGCCCTCGGAACGGATCGCCGTCGGACCGTTCACGATGTCCGCGACCCGGGACGCGCCGCTCGGCGCCGGGGAGTACGGCCTCGTGCTGATTTCGCACGGCACGGGTGGCGGCCGCTTCAACCACCGCGGCACGGCGGTCCGCCTTGCCGAGGCCGGCTACATCGTGGCGGCACCGGAGCACGCCGGCGACAACTGGAGAGACGGCGGGTACAGCGGTACAGCGGCGAACTGGGGCCGGCGGCCGCGGCAGTTGAGCGCGGCCCTGGACCACGTTCTCGGGGATCCCGAATTCGGCCCGCGCATTGATGCCGGTCGCATCGGCGCCATCGGACACTCGGCCGGCGGCTACAGCGTGCTCGCCCTGATCGGCGCAAGGGCGGACACGAGCGTTCTCGCACGCCATTGCACGCGGAATCGCCACCAGGACCCCGAATTCTGCGAATACGGCCGTCCCGGCGGCCACGTCGGCGGCAGGTTGCCCGACCTGTCGGACCGGCGAGTGAGTGCGGTCGTGGCGGTTGCCCCGGTCGGCGCAGTCTTCGGCGACGGTGCCTTCACCGGGGTCGAAGCGCCCGCGCAGATTCATCGCCTCGAGGGAGATCGGGTGCTGCGCAGACCCTGGCACGCGGACCGCATCGTGAGGCTGATGGGAAAGAACGCGAGGCTGGTCGTGCATCCGAGCGCCCACCACTTCGCTTACATCTCGCCCTTTCCGGCCGACTTGATCGGGAGCGTGGGCCGACCGGCGCGCGATCCGGCCGGTTTCGACCGGCAAGCGTTCCTCTCCGGGATCGACCGGCAGGTTCTCGCGTTCTTCGACGAGATACTGCCGGTCGGGCCACGGCCTCCGACTCCATTGACACCGGGTAGCAGCGCAGGTCGATGAGATGGGCACCTCTCGGCGGTGCCCGACGTGTCGGATCTCGTGCGGACGAGGGTGCGTCTCGGACCGGCGAGACATGTTCGGACTCCCCCGGCTCTTCTCGAACCCCCGCGCGGTCCCGGCGGCGGCATCGCAGCCCCTGGTGCACGAAATCCGCTTTGGAGTTCCGGCTCCGCCGCGACGATCCGAGGCGCTCGAGGAGTCCGGGGAGACAGGGTTGGTCGCGGTCACCGACGGCGAATGACGAGTGCGAGCCGGCGCACCGCCTCCTCGAAGAACTGTTCCGGAATGCCCGCATAGCCAAGGTGCAAGCCCGTGCGCCCGCCGGAACCCAGCCAGTAGCCGAACAGCGGCGCCAGGGCGAGTCCCGCGCGCGCGCCGGCGGCGGCGCCGTCTGGCCGGTGTTTCGCACCGCATGCGCAAAGGCTGCCTCAAGTCCGTGGGGTGCAATCACATAGCCGACCCGCAGCGCGGGAAACATGGTCTTCGAGAACGTGCCGACAGAGGCGACCCGTCCGCTGGAATCGATGCCCTGTACGGCGGCCGGCGGCCGCCCCCGGTACCGGTACTCGCTGTCGTAGTCGTCCTCGACGACGAAGGCGCCGGTGCGTTCCGCCCAGTCGAGAAGCAGGAGGCGACGTTCGAGCGAGAGCGTCGCGCCGAGAGGGAACTGGCACGACGGAGTGATGTAGACGAGTCGAGAAGGATAGGAAGAATAAAGCGTCGATTGTGATGGTTGCGGGCGAGATAGTCGCGCATCGCCTGTTCGGTGGCCAGGGTGATTTCACGCTGGATTTTAGCCCGGATAGCGAGAGTAGCCGGAGGACGGGTCTGACTGGCAGAAGGAGGTGCCCGGGAGTTGCGCTCAACACCCGGGGTGAGGAGGAGTGTCAGCGACTGGAGAGTGGGAG
>JAJDUQ010000298.1 GCA_022826505.1 Gammaproteobacteria bacterium | reverse complement strand
TCTCGCGCGCCAGCTCCTGCCAGTCCTCGGGCAGGAACGACAGCACCACTTCCCAGTCCTCGTTCATCTCGACAGCCCCTCGCCAGACAATGGGCTGTCACTGTACGGAGAGGCATCATGATAGACAAGTTAGCGCTTATGGGGGATGTTCCCCCGGCCGCACGGCATCTTCATCGATCACGAGGACCGGGTGCACCTGGTCGACTGCTGGGACCACACCATCCGGACCTTCACCACCGACGGGACGCTGCAGCGCACGATGGGAGAGCCCGGCCGGTGCTCGGACACCGGCTTCGTGCCCGACGTCTCGCCGGTGCAGTACTCGGGCGAGCCGTTCAACCAGGTCACCAACGTCGCGGTGCTTGGCGACGGGAGCATGTACGTCGCGGACGGCTACGGTAACGCCCGCGTGCACCGGTTCGATGCCGAAGGGAAACTGGAGCTCTCGTGGGGCGAGCCCGGGAGCGCGCCGGGGCAGTTCAACCTCCCGCACGGCATCGCGGTGGACTCCGCCGGCACCGTCTACGTGGCCGATCGGGAGAACTCGCGCATCCAGCTCTTCTCCCCCGAAGGCGAGTACCGCACGAGCTGGGACTTCGTGAACCGCCCCGACGACATCTTCATCGACGGGCAGGACAACGTGCACGTGGCCGAGCTCGGGTTTCGCAGCGGCGTGCAGGCGGGACCGCACTTCCGGCTGATGACCACGCCGCCGCACGGACACGATCCGATCGCGCGGGTCGGGATCTACGACCCCGACGGCGTGGTGCAATGCCGGATCGGCGGGGAGGAGGAGGTGCTGCCCGGCAACTTCATCGCCCCCCACGGCCTGTGGGTGGATTCCCGGGGCGATCTCTACGTCGGGGAGGTGACGGTCGCGTCGGGGGCGGCGGCCCGCCTGGCACCGTTCACCGCGCAGTGCTTCCAGAAATTCGTGCGTTCGGGGTAGCCGGCGCCGCGGGTCGGGTGGCTCGCGTGGTCGTCCCTCGCGCTCCGGAATGCGATCCGCCCGGATGCCCGCCGGAGTGCGCTCCATCGTCAATCGGGACATGGCGGATCGGGCGCAGTGTCCGCACCCGCGCCGAGCGCGAGCTGCATGAACACCGAGTCCAGCCAGCGGCCGTGCTTGTAGCCGATGTTCCTGAGCGTGCCCACCGTCTCGAATCCCGCCGCCCGATGCAGACCGATCGATGCCGCCTGCGCAGAGTCTCCGATGATCGCCACCATCTGACGGAACCCCCGGTCCGTGCAATCCCGAATCAGGGTGTCGAGCAGCGCCCGACCGACTCCGCGACGCTGCACCGAGCTCCCCACGTACACCGAATCCTCCACCGAGTGACGGTAGGCGGCGCGCGTGCGGTAGGGACCGGCGTAGGCGTACCCGCAGACCTCCTCGTCAAGCACCGCGACCAGCCATGGGTAGCGCTTCTCCACAAGCGTGCTCCGGCGCCTGCGCATTTCCGTCTCGTCGGGAGCAGCCGTCTCGAAGCTCGCGGTGCCGGTCTCGACGTGATGGGCGTAGATGACGGTGATCGCCGGCACGTCGGCGTCGAGGGAATGGCGGATCGTCGGGGCTTGCATGGGCGCTCCTGCTCCATCGTTCGCGTGAGCGAGACGGGACGGACCTTCACGACGCCCGTAGACTATCCGAGGCCGGCGTTTGCCTGACAATGCCGCCGGCGATGTGCCGCATGCACCGAACCAAACCGAGCCGGAGAGGACGTGATGCAAGATCGTTTCGAATTCGGCCACGTTGCGCGCGTGCCCGCGCCGCAGGACAACGTCGCGATCGCGACCCGGCGCCTCGAGGCTGGCACCGTGGTCACGGACGGGGACGGCGAGTTCCACCTTCCCCATACCATCCTCGAAGGACACCGGTTCGTCCGCGAGCCCGTTGCGGCCGGAACTCGCCTCACGTCGTGGGGACTGCCGTTCGGAATCGCGTCGCGCGCCCTCGGACCCGGGGAGTACGTGTGCAACGCGAAGATACTGTCCGCGCTCGCCGCGCGCGATATCGACTTCGAGCTTCCGGCGGCGGCGAACTTCACCGACACCGTCGAGATCTACCGCCTCGACGAGGCGTCGTTCACGCCCGGCCGGCAGGTCGATCCCGCCGACTCCGGCGCGACCTTCGACGGCTTCCGGCGCCCGGGCGGACGCGGGGTGGGGACCCGCAACTTCGTGGTTGTGCTCGCCACTACCTCCCGGACCAACGGATTCGTGCGCCGGGTCGCGGAGAAGGCCGCGGCTCCCGCCGGGGTCGACGGCGTGGTCGCGGTGACCCACACCGAGGGCGGCGGTACCGGGCGCCCCAACAACCTCGACCACCTGCTGCGGGTGCTCGCCGGGTTCATGGTGCATCCCAACGTCGGAGCGGTCCTCGCGGCAGACGAGGGTACCGGCGCGTACACCAACGACGACGTGCGCCGGTTCATGGAGCATCGCAACTATCCGCTCGACCACGTGCCCCACGCGTTCTTCCGGATCGAGCGCGGGCATGACGAGGAGGTGGCACGCGCGTCGGCGCTCATCGATGCCTGGCTCCCGGAGGTTGCCGGCGCGCGCCGTACCCCCGAGCCCGCCGGAGCACTGCGCCTTGCGCTTCAATGCGGGGGCTCGGACGCCTTCTCCGGCGTCTCCGGCAATGCGCTCGCCGGCTGGGTGGCGAAGGAGGTCATCCGCCACGGCGGTTCGGCCAACCTGGCCGAGACCGACGAACTCATCGGCGCCGAGCCCTACGTGCTGGAAAACGTCCGCGACGCCGCCACGGCGCGGAGGTTCCTGGAGAAGATCGAG
Source organism: Gammaproteobacteria bacterium (assembly GCA_022826505.1). GTDB lineage: Bacteria > Pseudomonadota > Gammaproteobacteria > HK1 > HK1 > HK1. The sequence goes on along the minus strand of JAJDUQ010000298.1, from coordinate 18,109 downwards.
AGCTTCAAGCGTTACGCGGCGAACCACGGGACCACGGCGGAGGGCAACCCGTCCGGAGGGAACAACTTCCGCGGGCTCTACAACATCGCGCTCAAGTCGCTCGGCGCCGCGCGCAAGAAGGACCCGGAGGTCAGGCTCGACTATGTCATCGACTACGGCCAGCCCATGCGCCCGCCCGGCTACTACTTCATGGACAGCCCGGGCAATGACCTGGAGAGCATCGCGGGGCAGGTGGCGGCCGGTTCGAACCTCATCCTGTTCATTACTGGCAACGGCTCGATCACGAATTTCCCCTTCGTGCCGACGCTCAAGTTCGTGACCACCACCGGCCGCTTCGAGCTGCTCGCGCAGGAGATGGACGTGAACGCGGGGCGCTACAACGACGGCATGGAGATGAACGCGCTCGGGGCGGAGACGTTCGAGCTTGCGCTCGACATCGCTTCCGGGCAGCGCAGCAAGGGCGAGCTGGCCGGCCACGCCCAGGTCTCGGTGTGGCGCGACTGGCCGCGGACCGGCACGGAAGGGCTGGACGCGGTTCGCCGGCGGCCGGTGCCGAACGGGCGCCCGATCACGGTGCGGGACGCCGCGAGTTTCGATCTCGAGTTCGATGGCGTGCCCACCGGCAGCGGGTTCGCCTCGGATCAGGTCGCGCTCGTGATGCCGACCAGCCTCTGCTCCGGCCAGGTGGCCCGTCTCATCGCCGAGGATCTCGACGCGAATCCGCCACCATGGAGCGACGTGTCGCGGTTCGTCGCGCTGGTTCACACCGAGGGCTGCGGCTCGAACAACGCGGCGGAGCTGTTTCTGGACACGCTCGCGGGTCACCTCGCGCACCGCTGCGTGCGTCACGCGGTGCTGCTGGAGCACGGCTGCGAGCAGACCCACAACGACGCGGTGCGTCGCCACCTCACCGCACGGGGCCTCGTGCCGGACCGGTTCGGGTGGGCGAGCGTGCAGATGGACGGCGGCATCGCAAGCGTTCGCGCCAAGGTGGCCCGGCAGCTCGAGTCGATGGCGGCCGACCGCGCGTCGAGGACGCCGGCGGGACGATCCGCTGATGCGGATTCCGATGTCGTGAGGCCCCGCACGTGCGGCCCGGGCTCGGCGCGTGTCGGTCCGACGAGCCCGCCCCCCTCGCAGACGGCTCCGGAAACGGCAAGGTTCCGAGGCGGAGCCGGACGAACGACGATCGGTGCGGATCAGCTTCGGCTGTCCCTCGTCTCGGACGGCCCGCTGCCCGATTCGACGGGGAAGGCGTTCGGCCGGCTCGCGATCGGTCTCGTCGCGTCCGGCGCGACCGTGGTGGTGCCCAACGGCGCGGGACTGGTGGACAACCAGGGGTTTTGCACCGCGGTTTTTCCCGGCGGAACCGTGCCCGACGCCTCGCTCGCCTTCGGCCACCCGGCGTCCGAAGACGGATTCCACATCATGGAGACCCAGAGCGCGAACCCCGCGGAGACGTTCACCGGGCTCGGTGGGACCGGAGTCGACCTCATGCTCTGCCACATCGGGCGCAATCCGCTCCAGGGGCATCCCATGCTTCCGCTCGTGCAGGTCACGGCCGATCCCATGGTGGCGGAGCGCTACGGCAGCGACCTCGACCGCGTCCTGGCGCCGGAGTGGGGCACGCCGGAATGCGTCACTGCACTCGTGACGCTGGTCGCGGACGTGGCGTCATGCCGCTATCGGCCAAAGTTGTGGGCGCGAGGTGTCACTGAATTCCAGCTTGCCCGCGGCCGACTCGGTCTTTCGATGTAGCGGCCGCAGTTCCGTCGACCACGGCAATTGCGCACCAGGCCCCGGAGGCTGGCGACCACGACCTCCGTATCGGGTTGTCGATCTGCGAATGCGGATCCCGCTGCGAAAGGCGCCGCAAGGCGGGACTCGCTCCGCGGCGGACGGGTCGTTCGACCAACCGTTCCGACACAGGGACTATGCGAACCGCACTCGTGCAGGTTCGCGAATCCTCGGCAGCAAGCCGCGCAGATAGGAGCCGATCGTTGCTCTATTGTCGATGGGGTCGACGAGGCGGGTCGTGAACGTGCAATATCGGCGGGGTGCCATGCATCCGCGACGGCCGTGGCCGAACCCGCATCCGACCGCGCCAGGGTGCGAATCGTGGAGTCCGACATGTCCGGTGGCGGGCTCGCTGTCGACCGGGCGCCGGCAAGCGACGGACTTGCGCGGTCGCACCGATTCGCTGATCTTGGAGTCGAAATTCGGCGCCCGGGTTTCGCCGTCGCTCGAGCATTGTCGTCCAGTGCGGGAGTACGCATGTTCACCGTCACCAAGGTTGCTGCGAAGCAGATTCGACGCTCCGCCGCTTCCGGCGACACCGAGGAGCTGGCACTGCGGATCGCCGCGTCGCGCACCGGCGACGGCGGCATCGACTATCGCATGGGGTTCGACGATGTCGGCGTGGACGACACCCTGCTCAGCTCGAACGGCGTTGACGTGGTGATCGCGGCTGGCGACAAGACGTTGCTCAACGGAACGGTGCTCGACTATGTCGAGTTCGAGCCCGGAGACTACCGTTTCATCTTCCTCAACCCCAACGATCCCCACCACCGCCCGCCCACCGAATGAACGCCCGGCGCACCGAGCCCACCGACCGTCCCGAACGGACGGTTGGACCGCTCGTCGCGCACGTTCGGCTCGCATCATGAACGAGTCTCGAGCGGAATCCGTCGAACGCCCGGATCTGCCCGAGGGTCCGCGCACCATATTCGGCCGGTTCGTCATGCCCGCGGACGACTGGGCGCGCGACGACGCGACACTCGGTCCACGAACCGTGAATGCGCTGATGCTGAGCGTGCTCGCAGCGCTGGCCGTCGTCGCCGGCGCGGCGGTGGCATGGTATCGGGGAGCGGCCGACGCTGGTGCGGCACTGGTGGTGATTCTCGCCGCTCTCGGCATCGGGGCGGGACTGGTGTTCGCGGCCATGCGCAAGGTGCGCCGCGATCTGCACGCGCCGCTGTCGACGCTCTATGCCTGGGCGCTGGGTATGTGCACCGGGGACTTCTCCACCCGGGTGCCGGCCGGGCGCGAGGGTGCGTACCGCAAGCTCGCATTCCACATCAACCGGCTGTCCGAGGCACTGGAAGGGCTCGCCAACGAGATGGACGACGTGGTATGGCGCCAGACCGAACGGCTTCGCGAGAAGAACGCGTCGCTCGAGCTTCTGTACGAGGTCTCGGCGTCGATCAATCGGCACGATTCGATCGACGAGATTCTGCGGATCTCGACGCGCTCGATGATGGAGATGGCGCAGGCCCGTGGCGCGATGGTCCGCATGCGCGATGCGGCGGGCGAGATTTCGGTCGAATTGCGTCTCGGCGAGTGTCCGGAGAGCGGAGAGTCCCACCCTCGCGTGTCCGCATCGAGCGCAGCGTCCGCCGGTGTCGACGGTGCTCCGGAATCGGCTCCCGCCGCCATTTCGAATGCACCGACGTCTGAATCGAGCGCGGAAGGAGTGGATGCCGGTGCGAAGGCGACCGTCGGAGAGGGTATCCGGGTCTCGACCGGCTGGTTGGACGGCGTCGTCGTCGCGTCGGTTCCCCTCGACTACAAGGGCGTCAATTTCGGCCACATCCAGTTGTTCACCAACGCCCCCGATCGCGTCGAATCGCGCGAGGGTCAGCGGCTGCTGCTGAGCGTCGGACGCCATCTCGGCATGTCGATCGCCAAGGCGCGGACCGACGACGAATCGAAGATGCTCTCGATCGTGCGAGAGCGTGCGGCGATTGCCTACGAGCTGCACGACTCCCTGGCTCAGACGCTGGCGAGTCTGCGACTTCAGGTGGACATGCTGGCCGATTCGCTCGCCGCCGGCGGGCGTGCTCCTCCGGAACTCGCGCGGATCGAGGCGACGCTGGATTCCGCGAACGTCGAGCTGCGGGAGCTGATCGCGGGTTTCCGGGCGCCGGTCGACGGACGCGACCTGTGCACCGCTCTGGAAGAGATGGCTCTGCGGTACACCGCGCAGAGTGCCATGACGGTGCATCTCCAGATTGACGGCGACCCGCCGGAGCTTCCGGCCGGCCCGCAACTCCAGGTCGTGCGCATCGTGGGCGAGGCTCTCGCGAACGCCTGTGCCCACAGCGACGGCAACCTGGCCCGTGTCCTGGTGCGAAGCGACTCCGCGTCGGTACGGGTGTTGGTGGAGGACGATGGGCAGGGGTTTTCCATACGCGAGCGCGACGCCGCCCCGGGCGAGCACATCGGGCTGTCGGTGATGTGCGAGCGGGCTCGCTGGCTCGGCGGCACCCTCGACATCGAGAGCGAGCCGGGGGAGGGGACCCGCGTGAGCCTGTCCTTTCCAAGAACCGGTGCCGGGGCGGCCGCCCAGGTTCATGCCCACTGAACCGGACCGGCTCCGCGTGATGATCGTCGACGATCACACGCTGTTCCGAAGCGGCTTGAGCGAGCTTCTGGAGCGGCGGGGTATCGAGGTCTGCGCGGCGGTCGGAGATGGTGAGGAGGGGTGTCGGCTGGCCGTGGAGATCGAGCCGGACGTCGTGCTCCTGGACTTGCGCATGCCCGGTCTCGACGGAACGTCCGTGCTCGAACGACTTGTGGAGTTCGACCTCCGGTGCGCGGTCGTGATGCTGACCACGAGCAGCGATGAGCGGGATCTGGTCACCTCGCTGCGTGGAGGCGCGCGCGGCTATCTCCTCAAGGACATGGAGCCGGACCAGCTCGTGGAAGCGCTCGTCGCCGTGGTCGACGGGGAGACGGTCGTCGCTCCGGAGATGACGAGCGTGCTCGCAAGGGTGGTCAAGGGAGGAGAGCTGGAGTCGGGCCGTCCGAATCGGTTCTCGTCGCTCACGCCCCGCGAGTTCGAGATTCTCCGCCACCTCGCCGAAGGGCAGAGCAACAAGGAGATTGCCCGAGACCTCGGTATCACCGACGGCACCGTCAAGCTGCACGTACGCTCCATTCTGAGAAAGCTCGAAGTGCGCTCGCGGGTCGAGGCGGCGGTCATCGCGGTCGAGGAGCGGGTTTTTCAGCGCTGACGCGACGCCTCCGGACCGGCACCCGCGGTGCGGGAGACGAATGCCGATTGCGGGCTGCGACGCGGGCGGTACCAGTCCAGCTTGTCCCTCAGGCGGACCACCTCGCCGACAATGACGAGCGTCGGTGCACGTACCCCCTTTCCCGAGATGCTCGAAGCCAGCGTGCCGACGGTGCCGGTGTGCACGACCTGCGCGGCGGTCGTGCCCTGCTCGATGAGCGCGGCCGGTGTTTCGGGTGCGAGTCCGTGACGGAGCAGTCCGCCGCAGATGATCTCCAGACCCGCGAGCCCCATGTAGATCACCACGGTCTGGTTCGGGCGGACGAGGCTGTCCCAGTCGAGCGTATCTTCTTCGATTCTGCGTCGACCGGTAACGAATATGCACGATTGGGCGTGATCGCGATGTGTCAGTGGAATGCCCGCATAGGCGGCGCATCCCGAAGCCGCGGTGATCCCGGGCACAACCTGGAAGGGGATTCCCAAGGCCGCAAGGGTCTCGATCTCTTCTCCGCCGCGCCCGAAGATGAACGGATCGCCACCCTTGAGCCGCAGAACACGCTTGCCGGCGAGGGCCAGACTGGCGAGGAGATCGTTGATCTCGTGCTGCGGGATCGCATGGTAGCCCGGCTGCTTCCCTGCATAGATGCGTTCGGCGTCGCGGCGCGCGAGGTCGAGCACTGCGTTGGACACGAGCCGATCGTAGACGACGACATCCGCCTTCTGCATGAGCCGCAAGGCCCTGAACGTGAGCAGATCCGGATCTCCGGGGCCGGCTCCGACCAGGTACACCTCGCCCGTGTCGTCCGCGCTCTCCTGGTCGTCGAGCGCGGACTCGATATCTCGGCGTGCATCGTCCTCGCGACCTGCGAGGACCTGCTCGCCAATCGGTCCGTCCACCACGTTTTCGAAAAACCGGCGCCGTGGCGCCGAATCGGGAATTCGCCGAAGCACGGCGGGCCGGACATCTCCGAGGAACCGGGCGAGCCGTCCGAACTGGGCCGGAATGATGGTCTCCAGGCGTGCACGCAGAATGCGCGCGAGGATGGGGGCGGTACCGCCGGTGGAGATCGCCGCAACCAGTGGTGAGCGATCGAGAATCGAAGGCAGGATGAACGAGCACAGCGAACGCCGGTCGACGGCGTTGACCGGGATTCCGCGCTTGCGTGCCGCGGTTGCGACGGAGTTTGCAAGTGCGTCGTCCTGGGCCGCGACGATGACGAGTTTCATGCCGTCGAGATCGCCTGGGCGGAACGTGCGCCGGTGCCATGTGACGCCCGCGGCGCCGACCAGTTCGCTCAGCCCCGGTGTGAGGGAGGGTGCGACGACGACGATCCGTGCACCGGCACGCAGCAGGAGCCGAGCCTTGGGCTCCGCCGCCCGCGAGCCGCCGACGAGCAGGCAGGACTCGCCCCTTATGGCGAGGAAGATGGGCAAGTAGTCCATGAAACGACGTACCTCGCAATGGACGCGGTGCAGGACGTCGATTCGAACTCCCGCAATGCGTGCAATCAAGTGCCGTGCAAGGTGCCGCGATTCGCACGTGCAAGTCGATATCTCCAGGGAGATGGGCACCATCACCTCGCCGCAACGGCGTACACTGACACTGCGTCGCGGAGACCCGCTTGCGATTGCCACAGGTCGGACGGCATGGCAGGCTCGCGTCGAGTGGAGCCCGACTTTCGGGTCGCAATTCGGCGTCGGAGCACCGGGGAGCCGCACAAGGCGGGTGTCCGAATCGAACGAGGAGAGGCTTGATGACCACCATTCGGGAGTCGCTCGCGTTCCTGATGCTGGTGGCACTGGCGTCGCACGCCGGTGCCGATGTTCGGCATCCCGTGCCGGGCGCGGGCGCGGACGTGCTCCATCAGCAGGACACCGGAATCGTGGAGGAAGAGGAGGACGAAGACGAGGACGAGGAGCCGGACTGCGAGTGAAGCTGGACGTCGGGTTCGTGGTGTACGCGGCGCGGACGTGACACCGACGGTCCGAATCGGCGATCGGCCTCTCGAATCCCGCAATCGACCGGGACATCGAAGAGGGCGACCGGCGTGTGGGATTTCGAGGCGGGTGACGGGGAAGACGCATATCGAGATTTGCCGCATGCGGAACCTCCCCGGCTCCCGGCCGCGGTGTCCGGCGTACCGCAATATTGCAGGTATCGGCGTGGTTCGATGTAGGATCACGAGCGTTCGACAGACCGACATGGAGGAAACAGCGATGCGCAAGACCAAGTTACTGTTCGCAGCAGCGACCGCGACCATACTGGCGGCCCCCGTGGCGGCGGATGAAGTCGCGGTGAACATCATGGCGGGTGTGGCGTCGGTGGAGGTGATGCACAAGGGCGAGAAGGTCGTGATCCAACGCAATCAGGATCAGGACAACACCGTCAATCCGGCGTTCGCCAAGACCTCCCGCAAGTGCCCGCCGTTCTGCATCCAGCCGACCAGCCTGGGCCCCGGGGTCGAGACGATTGGCGAGGACGAGGTGCTGCGCTACGCCAAGGCCATGAGCGACGGAGACGGGACCATCGTACTGGTCGACTCGCGTACCCCGGACTGGGTGGAGCGGGGAACGATCCCGTCGGCGATCAACCAGCCGTGGACCACGCTCAATCCCGCCAAGGGCGCCGATCCCATCTCGATCGCCGAGATCATGGAAGGCGTCTTCAACGTCAAGTCGAACGAAGAGCTGATGGACTTCTCGGAGTGCAAGACCGCGGTCCTGTTCTGCAACGGAATGTGGTGCGGGCAGTCTCCGAACAACATCAAGAACCTCCTGAAGTTCGGCTACCCCGCGCACAAGATCAAGTGGTACCGCGGGGGGATGCAGGATTGGGAGATCCTCGGGCTGACCACGGTCCCGGGCGGCTGATCCATGGTTCGCGTCGAAGGGCGGTGTCCGCGCCGCCCTTCGGCTCGGTGAAGTGTGCGAGGTCCGCGTTACCGCGCGGCGGCGTGGTTCGAGTGCCCTATTTCATCTACAAGCTGCGGCCGCCGCTGCCGCCGGAGGCCTCCGGCTCCTTCGCGGCGTATCGCGAGGCGCGCACCGCGGTGAGAGCCATGCGTCGCGCCCTGCGTTCCGATGACCCCACCACGGTGCGGATGGTGTTCGCGGCTGGCGAAGCACAGGCCGAGCGGCTTCTGAGCGAACGTCGTGAGCCGCGACCTCTGGGCGAGGACGCGTGAGGCCGCTCCCCCGGCCTCCCGGCGAACGAACGTCGGGATCGCGTGGACCGGACAGGCAGCAGACGAACTTACCACCACTGCCGATTCGCGACGGTTCGCACCGCGACCTGCCTCCCGTTTGAATCTCGAAGAGGAACATTCCATGGCGGAATACGATCAGGAACTCGATGCATGCGGGCTGAGCTGCCCGTTGCCGATTCTCAGAGCGAAGAAAGCGCTCACCAGAATGGGTAGTGGCCAGGTTCTGCGCATCATCGCGACCGATCCGGGCTCGGTGAAGGACTTCGAGGCGTTCTCGCGCCAGACCGGGAACGAGCTTCTCGAATCGTCCGAAGACGGCGGCAGATTCTATTACCGGCTGCGAAAGGCGTAGTTGGGATTTCTCCCGGACCCGCGACCGTAGCGCCAGACCGACCATCGATCGAGGGCTTCGTAGTACTTGATGCAGGCAGCGGCGACGAAGGGTGTCAGGGCGTGGAAGGGCAGGGGGCGCATGTCCTCGACCGGCAGGATCGCCTCGTCCCGGTCAGCTCCGTCGGCGAGCTTCGCCAGTTCCCGGCCGAGCAGCGTTGCGAAGGACAGTCCCCGGCCGCTGTATCCGAGCGCCGCCCACACCCCGTCGTCCAGCCTGAGGATCTTCGGGAGCTGATTCCCCGTGAGCGCAACCCACCCGCTCCAGTGCTCCTCCCATTCGATGTCGCCGAGTTGCGGATACACCATCTGCAGCCGGCGAGTCGCTCCGGCCAGGTCCGCCCGTGCGGGTTCGCGCAGGGGCGGCCCACCCGCCCCGACGTGCAAGCGGTTCCCGGGCACCTTGCGGATGCCGGACCACAGGTGCCGCGTATCCGTCAGGAAGTGCCCGTACGGCAGCACCCCGTCCAGGGCGCCGTCTTCGAACGGACCGGTGATCGCCGAGTAGCCGCGCACCGGCACCACGGTGCGCGACAGATTCGGCCACAAACCGTTGCTGTACGCATTTGTGCAGATGAGGACGGTGTCGGCGACGACCTCTCCGCCGCGCGTCGAGGCGCGCCAGCCCGCACCGTCGGACCGCTCGATGCGCGTCACCGGGCTGTTGCAGAACTGTCCGACACCCACTTGCCGTGCGGCCCTGGCCAGTCCTTGCGAATAGGCCAGCGAATTGACGGCAAGTGCTCTCCGGTCGACCAGGCTGCCGCGATAGAAGTCGGTTCCGCTGAGCTCGCTTGTCTCGTGGGCATCGTGATAGGCGATCGCATCGCCAGCGCCTGCATGACGCAGCGCGCGCCGCTGCAGATCGGCGTCGGCCCGCGGCGTATGCGCAGCCAGGAGCCAGCCGCCGCCGTGATAGAGTGCGCCGATTCGAAACTCCGCGAGCAGTCCTCGAACGACTTCGGGTCCGGCCGCGAGCGCCTCGTTCAGGCGTCGGCCGCGCTGGTGGCCGTAGAACTGCTCGATCCTGCGTTCGTCATGCTTCGAGACCGGTACCACGTTGCCATAGGCGCGCCCCGATGCGCCCCAGCCGGGCTCGCGCGCTTCGAGCTGGACGACCTGCTTGCCGGATCGCGCCAGATGCAGGGCGGTGGATGATCCGGTGATGCCGGCTCCGATGACTACCGCGTCGGCGCGTAGCGACTCCGACAGGGACGCCACGGGCGCCGGCGGCTCACCGGGCGTCTTGTCCCACGAGGGGAGCGGGCAGGGCTCTGCGACCACCGTCCGGACCTTTTCGCATACCAGGGCGTCGGAGTTGCCCGAACTTGCAACGAGACTCGCGTGAACGCAACAGCGAAATCACGATTCGACCCCGTCACTCTCGAGATCCTCTGGTCTCGTCTGATCTCGATTGCCGACGAGTCCGCCGCGGCGCTGCTTCGAACCGCGTTCTCGACCGTGGTTCGGGAGTCGAACGACTTCACCACGGTGCTGCTGGATGCCGAGTGCAATTGTCTCGCCGAGAATACCGGCGGCATCCCTTCATTCGTCGGCATGGTGCCGAGCGCGGTGAGGGCGATGCTCGATCGGGTACCGATTGACCGCTGGCGGTCCGGAGACTGCGTCATCACCAACGACCCCTGGATCGGGTCCGGGCACCTGCCCGACATCACCATGGCGTCTCCGATATTCCACCGCGACAGGCTCGTCGGCTTCTCGGGATCGATCGCGCACCTGCCCGACATCGGCGGCTCCGGGTGGGCCTGCGACACGCGCGAGCTCTACGAGGAGGGGCTGCGCCTGATGCCGGTCAAGTTCATCGAGAACGACGAGGAGCACCCGATCGTCGGAAGCATCATCAGGGACAACGTCCGAGTCCCCGATCAGGTCGTGGGTGACCTCTACGCGCAGGTGGCGGCGCAGCGGATCTGCGCGAACGGTCTGCAGCAGTTTCTCGACGACACCGATCTCGATGATCTGACCGAGCTGTCGGTGGAACTGCGCAGCCGGGCCGAGGCCGCGATGCGCACCGCAATCTCGGCGCTGCCGGACGGTTCCTGGTGTGCCTCGATGGACGCGGACGGGATCGACGAGTTCGAGACCCACATCGAGTGCCGAATGACCGTCAGCGGCTCGGACATGGAGCTCGACTTCGACGGGACGTCGCAGCAGGTGGCGTGCGGAATCAACTCGGTGATGAAGTACACCTACGCCTTCGCGACCTATCCCATCAAGTGCGCGCTCGACCCGGACAGTCCGCGCAACGAGGGCTCGTTCCAGCCGATATCGGTCAGGGCGCCGGAAGGATCCATACTCAACCCGAGCCATCCCGCCCCGGTCGCAGCCCGGCAGCTCACGGGACATCTCCTGTATGGCGTCATCTATCAGTGTCTCGCGCAATTCGCGCCGCACCGGGTGGTGGCGGAATCGGGTAGCACCCCGACCCTGCGAACCGTCTACGGCGGTGTGGATCGACGCGGCAACCGGTTCCACCAGGCGCTGTTCGCGTCCGGCGGGCTGGGCGCGAGCCATCGAATGGACGGGTACGCCTGCACCGCCTTTCCGTCCAACACCGGTGTGGGCAGCGTCGAGGCGCTGGAAAGCGTTTCGCCGCTTCTGGTGCGGCGCAAGGAGTTGACGCAGGACTCGGGTGGGGCTGGAAAGTTCCGGGGCGGTCTGGGCCAGGACGTGGAGATCGAGGTGCGTTCGGACCAGCCGGTCCGGCTCTCGGTGATGTCCGACCGCCACAAGTATCCGCCGCGCGGAATCCTGGGAGGTCGAGACGGCTCGCGCACCCGAATCGAGTTCAGCGATGGAACCCGGCCGCACCAGAAGGGACGCACGGTGATGCAGCCCGGCGAGGTGCTGCGGCTGCACTTTCCCGGCGGTGGCGGATACGGCAGTCCGGCGGAGCGCGATCCGGCCGCGGTCGCGGATGACCTCGCCAGGGGCTACGTCTCGGCACACGCAGCACGGTCCGTCTACGGCTACGAGGTCTGAGCCGCCGGACGATGCGCGGGCGAAGACGTATCGGCGTGGACGTCGGAGGCACGTTCACCGACTTCGTGCTGGTCGACGAAGAGCGGGACGTGATCTTCACGGGCAAGCAGCTCACCAGCGCGTCCGATCCCGGCGTGGCAATCTGCGAGGGCGTGGCGCGCATCGCCCGCGAGGCCGGGGTGGGCCTGGCGGACGTCGACGGCGTCGTGCACGGGACCACCCTGGTTGCCAACACCATCATCGAGCGGACCGGCGCCAGGGTCGGTCTCATCACCACACCCGCGGCTTCCGCGACGTGCTGGAGGTCGGCACCGAGATGCGCTACGACCTCTACGACCTGTTTCTGGAGAAGGCCGAGCCGCTGGCGTCGCGCGACCGGCGCCTGACGGTGGACGAGCGGATCGACCGGGACGGCAACGTCCTGCGCCCGATGGACGAAGCCGAACTGCGCGGGGCGGCTCGGGCACTGGCCGGGATGGGTGTCGAAGCGATTGCGGTCTGCTTCATCAACAGCTACGCCAATGCGGTGCACGAGCGGCGCGCGCACGAGATTCTGGCCGAAGCGTGCCCCGCGGTCCCCGTCACGATTTCGACCCTGGTGGCCCCCGAGATCCGGGAGTACGAGCGTGCCTGCACCGCGGCCGCGAACGCCTACGTGATGCCGCTGATGCGCCGCTACGTCACTGATCTTAGGGAGAAGCTTGCAGACCTGGGACTCACCGCGCCACTGAACGTGATGCTGTCGGGCGGGGGGATCGCTGCACTCCGCGTGGCCCGGCAGGCTCCGATCCTGCTCATCGAATCCGGTCCCGCCGCCGGTGCGATCGCGGGAGCGCACTACGCCCGCATCACCGATACGCCTTCGATCATCGCGTCCGACATGGGCGGGACCACCGCCAAGATGTGCCTGATCGAGGACGGCGAGCCGGAGCATGCGACCACGTTCGAGGCCGGGCGCGTCAAGCGATTCGCACACGGGTCGGGCATTCCGCTGAAGGTGCCGGTCATCGACCTCATCGAGATTGGCGCCGGCGGCGGATCGATCGCCCGGCTCGACGCGATGGGGCTCATGAAGGTCGGGCCGCAGAGCGCGGGGTCGGAACCCGGCCCGGTGTGCTACGCGCGCGGCGGCACGCTGCCGACGGTCACCGATGCGGATCTGTGGCTCGGCTACCTGTCGCCCGACTTCTTCCTGGGCGGCGAGATGTCCCTGGATGCGGACCCGGTCCGGGAGGCGATGGACAGGACCCTGTCCCGGCCGGCCGGTCTCGACACCACCGCGGCCGCGGCCGGCGTGCACGCCATCGTCAACAACACCATGGCCGCCGCGGCTCGCCGCCATATCGCGGAGAAGGGGCGCGATCCTCGCCGCTACGCCCTGGTGGCCACCGGCGGAGCCGGCCCGGTGCACGCCTACGGGCTGGCCGGGCTGCTCGGAATTCGCCGTATCGTCTGCCCTCTCGGTGCGGGGGTGACGTCGTCGCTCGGCTTCCTGATCGCGGCACCCGCCACCGACCGGGCGCACAGCCACGTCAGTCGGGTGGAGTCGGTTTCGGCCGATACCGTCAACGCGTTCTACGACGCCATGGCCAAGGATGCGACGCGGGCACTCGTCGAGGCCGGAGGCGACGCCGCGACCATCACCATCGGTCGCCGGGTGGAGATGCGCTACGTCGGACAGGGATTCGAGATCGAGGTACCCGTTCCGAACGGCGTCCTGGGTCCCGACCTCGGGACCGTCCTGCACGAACGGTTTCTCGAACGCTACGACGAGCAGTTCGGCCGGCGGATCACGGGTGTCGAGGTGGAGACCGTGACGTGGCGGCTGACCGCATCGGGGCCGACGCCGAACGTCGGATTGAACTTCGAAGGACAGCGCGTCGATACCGGCGCGGCGGAGAAGGGGGAGCGGAAGGTCCACTTCCCCGAGACGGGGTTCGCACCCTGCAGGGTCTACAATCGATACGGTCTGGCCGCGGGGACGACGTTTCGCGGCCCTGCGGTCGTCGAGGAGCGGGAGTCGACCGTCGTCGCCGGTCCCGACACGACCCTGTCGGTCGACGCATACCTCAACCTGATCATCGACATCGACGAGTCGCGGACGGATTGACGGTCACGAGGAACGCACCGGATGAGCACAACCGTCGAGGTCCTGGCCGACGCCTTCCTGGAATGCGGAACCCCCTTCATCGTCGGCCATCCCGGGGGCGAAACCGTCGAGCTGATGGACGCCGCCCGCGCCCGGGACATGCGTTACATCCTGATGAAGCAGGAGGTCGCCGGCGCGATGCTGGCCGCGACCTGGGGCGAGATCACCGGCAGCCCCGGGGTGTGCACCTCGACCCGCGGACCGGGCGCCGCGAACATGGTCAACGGTGTCGCCCACGCCTGGCTCGACCGCGCGCCCCTGATCGCGCTGACCGACCAGTATCCCCGCCACACCTACGAGACGGGGTTGCGGCAGGTGCTCGATCTCCAGCGGATGTACGCGCCGATCACGAAGTGGCAGACGACGCTGGACGCCCGGTCCGTCCGCATCCAGATTCGTCGGGCACTGAGAACCGCGATGGCGCCGGGCCCCGGCCCGGTGCACATCGACGTCCCCGCGGATCAGACCCGACTGGAAGCGGCGGACATCGCGGGCCGTGCTCCGCTGCTGGGCGACCGGGTTTCGACCGACCCCGACCCCGACGGACTTTCGGCTCCGCTGGACATGCTCCGCCGGGCGGCCCGACCCATCATCCTCGCGGGGCTGGGGGTGCTGTGGGACAGGGCATCGGAACAACTGGTGGTCCTGGCCGAACGCCTGGGTGCTCCGGTCCTGACCACGGCCAAGGTCAAGGGCGCGATGCCGGAGGACCATGCCTTGCGCGCGGGGTGCATCATCGGGGGAGTCATCGAACGCGATCTCGTGTCGCAATCGGACCTCATCGTCGCGGTGGGTCTCGACGGGGTCGAGCTGCAGCCGAAGCCCTGGCCCTACTCGATTCCGGTGCTGTCCCTCGCCGGCGTTCCGTCGCTGGACGCGCTCGTGCCCTTCGAATCCGAGGTGGTGGGCGATCTGCGGCTGCTGCTCGGTCGTCTCGCCGATCTCGCGCCGGCAGGCGCGGGCTGGGGAGAGTCTGCTGCGGCCCGGTTTCGCGACGACGTCGCCAACGCGCTCGACATTCCGACCGCCGGACTCTCGCCGCATCGGGCGGTGGAAGTGGCGCGCGAAGTTCTGCCGCGGGACGCCGTCGCCACGTGCGATGCCGGGGCGAGCAGACTTCTGGTGGTGCAGAAGTGGTTGTCGTTCGGCCCCCGCGAGTTCCTGGCCTCGAACGGCCTGGGATCGATGGGATACGCGGTGCCGAGCGCACTGGCCGCCCGTCTGGCTTGGCCGGACCGGCCGGCGGTGGCCTTCGCGGGCGACGGCGGCCTGCTGATGGCGGTGGCGGAGCTGCAGACGTCGGTGCGCGAGGATCTGCCGATCATCGTGGTGGTGTTTGACGATCAGGAGATCGGACTGATTCGGGTCAAGCAGGAGATCAAGGGTATTTCACGCTTCGGCGTGGGTCTGGGAGGACTGAACTGGACAGCGCTCGCCGAAGGCTTCGGGGCGGACGGCGTGGTGGTGGACACGGAGCATCAGTTGGGCGACGCGTTGCAAACCGCGGTCACGTCCGGTCGGACCACGCTGATCGCGGCCCGGATCGACGGGTCGGCCTATGTCGACCAGTTCAATGCGCTGCGGGAGCTGTAGCGAGGATCGACCCTGCGCGAAAACCGAACTCTGACGAGGCATTGCCTCGGACGGACGTGGCAGGGGCGGGTTTCCGGGAGCGATCCCGTCCCGCCCGCTGGAACGAATCCGGGCCTGCGGTCCATCGCGAACGATTCATGGTGTTGTCGTCCGCCGAAGATGGACGAACCCGGCGCTCCCGGAGGCGGTTCGCTCGAGTGTCGGCACGCCGTGTAGCGATGGCGGCCACTCGATCAGTCCACTCTGCACGAGCGACATCCGGAGGGAGATCGGCCCAATGCCGGACCACGACCAAGATCTGATCGTCTATTTCAATCGTGAATTCGTGCCCTGGAACGAAGCCAGGGTGCACGTGTTTTCCCCATTCGCGAAATACGGAGCCGCGGTCTTCGAGGGGGTACGCGCGTACTGGTCGGAGCAGCGGGGGAGGATGCTGGTGTTCCGCCTGCGCGAGCATATGGAGCGCCTGGAGGTGTCACAGCGCATCATGAGGTTCGACGAGATCGCACCGGCGGACGATCTGTGCGCGGCGACCATCGAGCTGGTCCGGCGCAATTCATTCCGTACCCCGGTGCATATCCGACCGACCGTCTACGTCGACGGCGACGGTGGCTCCTCGGCCCGCGGTCCGATCGGCACGTTCATCACCGCGGTCCCGCGAGGCACTCCCGAGCGGGTGCACGAAGGTTGCACTGCGCAGATCTCCTCCTGGGAACGGATCAGCGATCGATCGATGCCGGCCCGGGCGAAGGCCAACGCCAACTACAACAACGCCCGCTTCGCCGGCATCCAGGCCGGCATCGACGGATACGACGCCGCCATCATGCTCAACAGCCGGGGCAAGGTTTCCGAGGGGCAGGGCATGTGCGTGTTCCTGATTCGGGACGGTGTCGCAGTCACGCCCTCGGTCACCAGCGACATTCTGGAGAGCATCACCCGCGACACCGTTCTGACCCTGCTGGGAGGGATGGGAGTCGACACCGCAGAGCGCGATGTCGACCGCAGCGAGTTCTTCGCCGCGTCGGAGGCGTTCTTCTGCGGCACGGGCTGGGAGATCACGCCCATCAATGCGGTTGACGGAACCGCGATCGGTCCAGGACGTCCGGGGCCGATCACGCGACGACTGCAGCAGGTGTACTTCGACCTCGTCATGGGTGTGACCGACGATTGTCCGGAATGGATCGCGGAAGTGTGACAGCGGTATCGGTTTGGGAGGCGGCCGCCGCGCACCATGGAGGCAGGCATTCGCGTCCGGGAGTCGTCCGTGAATTCCCGTGGAGCCGGGAGCCCATGAGCGCGCGTCGGGACCGGTGAATTTCGAATCGGCGGCACGGGGGAATGGAGTCCTCCGCACCTCCACGCCCGTTCGCGGTGACCGACAACAGATGACTGCGCGCATATTGCTCCTGACGGCGAATCATCGGATCCTGGCATGGCCGTCACGGGATTCCGGCCACTCGCCGTGCGAGGTTTGCGATCAACCGACGCCGTGGCCGCCTCCGTATCCGCTGGCCCGGGCGGGTCGCCAGCCTGCCAGGTTCTCTTTCCGAGGTTCGAAAATCTCCACCCGCAACGGGTAGCACGCCGCGCTGTCACTGGAATGGCCGGCGCCGCAGTCTCCTCCGGGGCAGGCGGACAGGCCGGCCAGCAGGTCGATCTCCGCGAACAGTTCGATGAAGTCGCCGGACCGCGCCGGGCTCGCCTTCATGAAGTACTGGTTGGTGTCACGCGTGTAGCCGGTGCACATGAAGACGTTCACCACGTCGTGGACATGCGTCTCGGCCTCGGCCAGCGGCAGGCCTCTCGCCGCCACCAGGGCGCGGGTAAGGTTCGAGTGACAGCAGTGGTGATAGTCCCCACCCGTCAGCAGGTGGTTGGTATAGGGGTCGCAGCGGGTGCCGATCACGTCATGGACGCCGCCCCCGAACTCGTCGATGCCGTACCAGTCCAGGGTGTCGTGCGTGATCGTGGCCATCGGACGCAGCCACGGAAAGCTGCTCCAAAGGCGATCCCCGGTACTGACATGGGTCGCGTGCAGGGCGCGGGTCTTGCCGCTGTAGAACCGTTCCGCGAGGTTGGCCGCGTTCCACAGGTTCAGGTCGCCCACCTGCGGGCCGTCGGTGTTGACGATGCGAAACAGATGACCGGCCGGGACCTCGAACACTCGCCCGTCGCGAGGGGGCACGGTCAGCTCCTTCACCAGGGTCAGGTCGCTCCGGACGGTCTCGTAGAACACCTGGTCGAACGGCGGCAGCCGGTCCAGAGTGTAGACGGTGACAGGTTCCACCGCTCGCCGCGCCGCCGCGTCGGGGGGCTCCTGATGTTGCGCTGCGATTGCCATGGCTTGCTCCAGTAGTTCGGTCTCCGGACCGTTGATCATCGCGATGCTAGCGCGAAAGCGGTGGCCGCGGACCGCACGCGCGGTGCGGCGCGGTTCGTCGTCGCCGACCGGCCCAAGCGACGTGATGCCGTTTCGCGCCCGCGCGGCTGCACCCGGGCACCCGGCGCTTGACGCGGTACCGACGCTCTCTGGTTCAGGAGCTATTCATCTATCAATTGATAGTGTCAATTTTTTATAACCAAAGGCGACTTGTGATTGATTTCACCTAGCCTTAAACTGAACTTCCGAGAGAAATCTCCTGTAGTTTCAGTATATCTCATTGATTCTCATCGATTTGTTGGGCAGAGATTCTGTTGTTTTGTGTCCATGTAAATGGAGGAGATATCCAGACTCTATGCTTGATTATGTCGATG
>JAJDUQ010000084.1 GCA_022826505.1 Gammaproteobacteria bacterium | reverse complement strand
TTGCGCCGGAACCTGACGCAGCCCATGCGCGGTGTAGCGTACCGCGGGCGCCACCGCGTAGGCGACGACCGCGATCAGGGCCGAGAAGTCCCCGACCCGGAACAGCATCACCACCGGGATCAGGTAGACGAAGGAGGGCAGGGTCTGCAGGGTGTCGATGATCACCTGCACGACGCGGTTCACCCGATCGTTTCGCGCCGCCCATATTCCGATGGGAACGCCGATGAAGGATGCAATCAGCACGGACACCCCGCAGAGGTAGACCGTGATCATCGACTTCTCCCAGTTTCCCGTGACCGCCATGAACAGGGCGAGGGAGGCGGTGAGCGCCGCGAGCCGCCAGCCTCCGAGCCGGTGCCCGGCGATGGCGACCGCGGCGACCACCGCCGGCCACGGCACGGTGGTAAGAAAGCGCTTGACCGGAATCAGCAGGTTGAAGAGCAGCCAGGTCTTGATCGCCTCCAGGTGGTCGTAGAAGTTGACGTTGACCCACTTGATGAGCTCGGACCACATGTGCGCGGTGCTGACCTCCAGATCCGCCGGATAGCTCTGAAAGCCGGGTACGGCGGCGCCGGCAAGCCAGCACGCGGCGAGCACCGCGACCGCCGCGATCAGGTAGGGGTGGCGACGGGCGAAGGGCGCGGCGGTGTCGCCGTGCGCCGCGGGCGGACGGCTGGCGAAGGCCTGGGAGAGTCGATCGAGCGCGATGGCGAGCAGCGTGATGGCGAGCCCCGCTTCCACCCCGTCGCCGATGCGCAGGCGCTTGAGCGAGGTCAGCACGTCGTAGCCGAGCCCGCCCGCACCGATCATCGAAGCGATGATCACCATGTTGAGCGAGAGCATGATGACCTGGTTGATCCCCACCATCAGCGACGGGCGGGCGGAAGGCACCAGCACCTTCCACAGGAGCTGACGGCGCGAGCAGCCGGCCATGCGCCCGAACTCGACGACCTCGGCCGGCACCTGGCGGAGCGCAAGCATCGTCACCCGCACCATCGGCGGTGTCGCGTAGATCACGGTTGCGACCATTGCGGCGACCGGGCCGAACCCGAACAGGAAGAGGACCGGCACGAGGTAGGCGAAGATCGGAACCGTCTGCATGAGGTCCAGCAAGGGGACGAGCAGGCGCTCGATACGCACGCTGCGGAACCCTGCGATCCCGAGCAGGAGACCCGCACTCGCCCCGAGAGGCACCGCGATCACGATCGAGGCCAGCGTCACCATGGCGCTGTCCCACTGGCCGAAGACCGCGAGATAGAGGAAGGCTCCGGCGACCAGCGCGGCGAGACCGAAGCCGCGGGCGGAGAGCCCCATCAGCGCGCACACCACGATCAGCGCAACCCACGGGACGCGCGGCACGATCTCCACCGCGTCGCGCCCGATGCCGCGCGAGAAGCCTTCCGCGAACAGGCTCTGCGCGGCGCTCAGCGGCCATTCGAGCAGCCACGCGATCGAGCGGGTCATCTCCTGGAAGGTGAAGAGTCCGAGATCGAAGTCGTTGACCAGCCACTTCATCAAGTCGCTGATCCAGATGCGCAAGGGGACGATCCAGGACTCGGGGTAGACCGCCACCGCGGGAAGCGTCTCGCGCCCGAGATGCGCCACCGTCGCGGCGGCGAGCAGGATGAGCCAGGCAATCGCGTGGCGGCTGGCAGGGATTCGCGCGAGCCGCCCGCCGCCCGGCCCCGGAGCCGTCACGCGTGCGTCTCGTGTCCGATCAGGACCTCGAGCACGTCGTCCCGACCGATCGAGCCGACGACCCGGCCGTTCTCGTCGAGGACCGCGAAGGGCGCGCCGGCGGCAGCGACGTCCATCGCCACCTCCTGCACCCGTGCGTCCGCGGGCACTTCACCCGCCGGTGACCCGACTGGCGAACCCATGATCGAACGTACGGAGAGGACCTTGGCGCGGGGGATGTCGCGGGTAAAGTCGGCGACGTATCCGTCGGCCGGGCACGTGACCAGCTCCTCGGGCGTGCCGATCTGAATGATGGCGCCGTCCTTCATGATGGCGATGCGATCGGCGAGCCGAATCGCCTCGTCGAAGTCGTGGGTGATGAAGACGATGGTCTTGCGCAACATCGACTGCAGGCGCATGAACTCGTCCTGCATTTCCCGGCGAATGAGGGGGTCGAGGGCGGAGAACGGTTCGTCGAGGAACCAGATCCAGGGCTCGACGGCAAGCGAACGGGCGATTCCGACCCGCTGCTGCTGTCCTCCGGAGAGCTCGCGCGGGTAGTAGCGCTCGCGCCCGCCGAGGCCTACCAGCTTGATGACCTCCATGGCGCGCCGCTCGCGCTCGGCGCGCGCCATGCCCTGGACTTCCAGGGGAAAGGCGACGTTGCCGAGCACGTTCAGGTGCGGTAGCAGCGCAAAGTGCTGGAAGACCATCCCCATCTTGTGGCGGCGCAGCTCGATGAGCTTCTTCTCCGGCATCGCCAGAAGGTCCTCGCCGCCGAAGAGTATCCGGCCGGCGGTGGGCTCGATCAGCCTGGACATGCAGCGCACCAGGGTCGACTTGCCGGAGCCCGAAAGCCCCATGATCACGAAGATTTCGCCCTCGTGCACCCGCAGGCTCGCGTCCCGGACCGCGGCGATGAGTCCGCAGGCGTGCAGATCGTCGAGAGAGACGGAGGCGGAACGTGCGTCGAGGAAGCGTTCGGCACCCTCACCGAAGAGCTTCCATACCCCTTCGCACTCGAGCATCAGGCCGGGTTCGGACATCGCCCCGAGCGCTTGGGACTCTGCGGACATGGCGGGTTCGGCGGACTTGAACGGAATGCGCGTGCCGCTCGGTGCGGCACGCGCCACGGTTTCGAAGCTCGATTCGGCAGCCTGCCGGACTACTGCGTCCAGGCCGTCCAGCGGTCCCGGTTGCCTTCCATCCAGGCCGCGACCACCTCGTCGACACTCTTGCCGTCGAGATCGACCTGACCCACCATCTCGCCCATTTCCTGGTTCGTGATCTTGAAGTTGCGCACCGCCTGGTAGGCTTTCGGCCACTTCGCTTCGCCGTCCTTCCAACCGACTTTCTTGATCCAGCCGCGCGGCTTGCCGCAGTCGTAGGCCTTGTCGGGGTTCATGCCCCATTTCGGGTCCTTGTAGCACTCGTCGGTATAGCGCGGGAAATTGACCCATTCGCCCTCGTACTTGATGGGGGCCCAGTGTGGCGTGTAGATCCAGAGCAGGATCGGCGCCTTGCGCTGCACTGCCGATTCGAGCTCGGCAAAGAGTGCGGCGTTGGTGCCGGCGTGCACGACCTCGTAGTCGAGACCCAGCGCATCGGCCCGCTCGTCGTCGTAGCCGCCCCAGGTCACGGGACCGCCGAGGTAACGCCCCTTGGGGTGGGTCTCCGGCGTGGCGAATGCCTCCGCGCAGCCGTTGAGCGCGTTCCAGTCGGGCAGGCCCGGGCATTTTTCCTTCATGTACATCGGATACCACCACTCCTCGATCGCCACCATGCCGGTTTCGCCCAGATCGACGGTCTTGCCGGTCGCGAGCGAGGCCTCCATCGCATCCTTGCCGGTGGTCTCCCACATCTCCATCGCGACGTGCAGATCGCCCGCCTCCAGGCCGGCGAACTGTGCGATGTAGTCGGCCTGCACGTATTCGATGTTGTAGCCCATCTCCTCCAGCACCGCTCCCATGATGTGGGTGGTGATGTACTGACCGGTCCAGTCGTGGATGGTGAGCTTGATCGGGTCGCTGGACTCCGCGGCGGCTGCCGCAGGCGGCCCGGCGAGCACTGCCGATGCCAGCGCCGCCGCAGCGAATCTCTTCATGTTCGTCCTCATCGGTTCTTCCTCCTTGCGGGTTCTCGGTTGTGGGCCTCGTGGGTGGAACGCGTGACGGGTGATTCGATCACCGGACTTCCCCTTGCGCGACGGCTCCCGGTTCCATCGTCGCCTCGTGCCTCCTCCAATTGCCGACCGACCACCAATGACCGGGCACGTCCATCAGAGACGGTAGATGATGAGGCGTACCGTGGTCTCCACGGGAGGTTCGAGCGGCGAATGGTCATGGTTGCGGAGCTGGACGCGCAGCGAGTGGGTTCCGTCGGTGACGTCGTCCGGCACCTTGACGGTGGCGCTTTCATCGGCGGAGACCAGCAGCGGCTCCCCCTGCGGATCGCCGAGGTACACGTGGTAGTGCCCCGAGCCGGGCGCCGCGTCGGCACCCGTGTTCGCGTCGTCGAGCACGAATCCGGTGACGCTCACGGTGATGCGAATCTCGTCGCCGGGTTGTACCGCGTGGGTCTTGTCCGCGGTGACCGCGAGCGTGATCGGGGCCGCCGCGTCGCTCGCTTCGGGGGCGCCGGCGGGCTTCTTCGTGGAAGCGCCATCGTCCACGGGCTCCGGTGGCGGGTCGTCGTCGCTGCAACCTGCCGCACCGGCCAGTACGGCCACACCGGCCAGCAAGGCGCGGATCAGCATGGACCGGCGCGACGGCATCGGGAGCCTCCGACTCGTGGGTGCGGCACTGGACGGTGCCGGACTATATCAGGCTCGCGGCAGGCGGCGCGGGGAGCCTCCGGATTGCGGAATCGAGGGATCCCGGCAATCGCGCGATTCCCGCGAATGCACGAGCGGTACGGTCCGAAACGATCGCGGACCGCCGCGATCACGGCGCACGCGAGAATATGCGTTCCGCCAGAGGGTTGAACCCGATCCGGTAGGCAAGCTCCGCCGGGTGCGCCGCGTTCCACACCGCGAAGTCGGCTCGCAACCCGGGTGCGATGCGCCCCGCGTCGTCGATGCCGAGCGCTCGCGCCGCTTCGCGCGTGGCCCCGGCCAGCGCCTCTTCCGGAGTCAGGCGCAAGATCGTGCACGCCATGTTCATCGCGAGCAGCAGCGAGGCGAGGGGCGAGGAGCCGGGGTTGCAGTCGGTGGAGACGGCCATCGGTACCGCGTGGCGCCTGAACAGCTCCACTGGAGGGTAGTGCGACTCGCGCAGAGTGTAGAAGGCACCCGGAAGAAGCACTGCGACCGTTCCCGAGCGCGCCAGGGCGCGCACTCCCTCCTCGCCGACGTACTCCAGGTGGTCGGCGGAGAGGGCGCCGTGCCGTGCCGCGAGGACGGCGCCACCGAGGTTGGAGAGCTGCTCCGCGTGCAGCTTGACCGGCAGTCCGAGCGCGCGGGCGCGCGTGAACACCCGGTCGATCTGCGCCGGGGTGAAGGCGATGCCCTCGCAGAAGCCGTCCACCGCATCGGCCAGGCGCTCGGCGTGAGCGGCCTCCAGCGCGGGCAGGCACACGTCGCCGATGTACGCGTCGGGACGGCCCGCGTACTCCGGAGGCACGGCGTGGGCGCCGAGGAAGCTCGTGCGTACCCGCACCGGCCGCTCGACCCCGATTCGGCGCGCAACGCGCAGCATTGCGAGTTCGGTTTCGACGTCGAGGCCGTAGCCCGACTTGATCTCGATGGTGGAGACGCCCTCGGCAATCAGCGCGTCGACCCGGGGGAGGGCGCCGGCGAGGAGGGTGTCGGGATCCGTCCTTCGCGTCGCTTCGACGGTGGAGAAGATTCCGCCGCCGGCCCGCGCGATCTCTTCGTAGCTCGCCCCCTCGAGCCGCATCTCGAACTCCCGTGCGCGGTCGCCGCCGTAGACGAGATGCGTGTGGCAGTCGATGAGCGCCGGGGTGACGAGGCGGCCTTCGAGGTCGCGCCGGCGCCATGCAGAGAAGTCGTCGGGAATCGCGTCGGCCGGACCGCGCCAGGCGATGCGCCCGGCGTCCAGAGCAATCGCGCCGTGGTCGACGAGGCCGTAGGGTCGGTCGCCACGCTCCATGGTGGCCAGCGTCAGGTTGAAGAGGAGTTCCCGGGACATTCGTCGACATCCTTGAACGGCGGCTCGATGCGGGATAGTAAGGCAGCCGTCGCTCGAAGCGACATCACCGGACTTGCGAGGCGATGCGGGAATCGGGAGCACTCTGGGCCGAGCAGGCGCTGACCGCCGACGGCTGGCAACGCGAGGTGCGGGTGGAGATCGGCACCGACGGCCGCATCTCGGCCGTCGAGCCGGGTTCGACGATCCGGGGCCGGCGCCTCGGCATCCTCGCTCCTGCGCCGGTCAATCTCCACAGTCATGCGTTCCAGCGCGCGATGGCCGGTCTGACCGAGCAGCGGGGTCCGGATCCGCGCGACAGCTTCTGGACGTGGCGCCGGCTCATGTACCGGTTCCTCGAACGGATCGGGCCCGACGAGGTCGAGTCGATCGCCGCCTTCGCCCAGATGCAGATGCTGGAGGCGGGATTCGCCGCCGTGGCCGAATTCCACTACCTCCACCACCAGCCGGGGGGCGCACCCTACGCCGACCTCGCCGAACTCTCGAACCGCATCGCCGCCGCGGCGTCGCAGACCGGGATCGGCCTGACCCTGCTGCCGGTCCTCTATCGGCACGGCGGCTGCGGCGGCAAGGCGCTGCAGTCCGCACAGCTTCGGTTCGCGAATGACCCGGAGCGCTTTGCCCGCCTGCGCCAGGAGGCGGACTCTGCGGTTCGCGCCCTCGATACCGATGCATGCACAGGCGTGGCGATCCATTCGCTGAGGGCGGTGGGCCCGGAGGACGTTGCATTTGCCGCCGCGCTCGCCCCGAACGCTCCGTTGCACATCCATGCCGCCGAGCAGACGGCGGAGGTCGAGGAGGTCGAGGCCTGCCTCGGCGCGCGTCCGGTGGAGTGGCTACTCGCCAACGCGGAGGTGGACGAGCGCTGGTGTCTGGTCCACGCCACCCACATGACGCCCGACGAGACCGCGGCGCTCGCCGGCAGCGGGGCGGTCGCCGGCCTGTGCCCGATCACCGAGGCAAGTCTCGGCGACGGGATCTTCGATGGGGCGAGCTTTCAGGCGCATGGCGGACGGTTTGGAGTGGGCTCGGATTCCAATGTCCGCATCTCGCTGGCGGAGGAACTCAGGACGCTCGAGTACTCCCAGCGCCTGCGAGATCGTGCCCGCGCGGTGCTGGCCCGTCCCGGGAGGTCGACCGGGCGAGTACTCTTCGATGCCGCCGCGCGCGGCGGGGCGCAGGCGGCGATGCGCGACGCCGGGACCCTCGCCCCGGGCCGGCTCGCCGACCTGGTCGCGCTGGACGGCGAGGCGGCGGACCTCGCCGGCAGGGAGGGGGACGCGCTTCTCGACAGCTTCGTCTTCTCGGGCGGCGACCGGCTGGTGACCGATCTCTGGTCCGCGGGCCGCCACGTGGTCAGGGAGGGCCGCCACGTCCGGCATGACGCGATCACCCGTCGCTACATCCGCACCATCGGCCGTCTGAAGGCGGCCCTGTGAGGCGTCCGGACGTGCGTGGCACGGGTGCGTTTGGCCGGCGGTTGCGCGTAGCCCTGTCGCCCCACACCCTGACCGGCGCGCACGATGTCGCTCCGTGCAGCTCCGGCCTGCCGCCCGCTCCGGCGGTGGACGCCATCCACCGCATCGTCGACGACGCGAGCCGGCCGACCCGCCGGTGGTACGCGTGCACGGTTGACCGCGGGTTGAGCGACGGCCGGTACGTGGAGCTGGTGGGAACGGTCGTCTCGGTACCGAGCATCGACAGCTTCTGCCGTGCCATCGGCGTTCCACTGCATCCGCTTCCCGAACCAGACCCCGGCGCCACCGGGTATCGGCCTGCGAGCGCCGCGCACGACGGCGGCGCCTGGGTCCCGATGGTGCCGTCCGCTCTCCTCATCCCCGGATCCGCCGCACGCCGAAGCCGAACGGCACCAGCGCCAGGGCCATCAGCACCGCCGCACCCAGGAAGGGCGCCCCGGGGAGATGGACCGGCGCTGCCTCGCTCGTGAAGTAGCCGAAGATCTGCGTCATCAACACCGGACTGATGATCAGCGTCACCCCCAGCACACCGGCCAGGGCGCCCTGCAGCTCGCCCTGGGCGTCGGCGGGCACCCGGCGCGACATCAGCGCGGTCATGGCCGGAGTGATCAGCGCCCCCAGCCCGGTGAAGGGGATGATCGCGTAGAGCATCCACCCTTCGGTTGCGATGCCGAACAGAACGAGACCGGCGATGCTGACGACGAAGCCCCAGAACGCGGTGCCGACCTCGCCGAGGCGGGGGATGACATGGCGGATCAGCCAGCCCTGCGCCACCGCGAACGAGAGGCCGACGATGGCGAGCGACAGCCCGATTTCGGCATTGGTCCACGCGAAAGCCTCCTTGACGTAGAAGCTCCACACGGCGGGATAGGCGTGGTGCGCAAGGTCGAACAGGAACATCGCGACGAAGAACCACGCGACCATCGGCATGGACGCAATCTGCCGCGCCGCGCCGAAGGGGTTGGCGCGGCGCCAGTCGAACCGGCGGCGGTTCTCGCGCGCCAGCGTTTCCGGCAGCACCAGGGCGCCGTACGCGAAGTTGACCATCGCGAGCGCGGCGGCGACGAAGAACGGAGCCCGGGTGCCGAGCTCCGCGGCGAGCCCGCCGATCAGCGGCCCGGCGATGAAGCCGACGCCGAACCCGGCGCCAATCAGGCCGAAGTTCTGGGCTCGCCGGTCGGGAGGACTGACGTCGGCCATGAAGGCGTTGGCGGTGGAGTAGGTGGCGCCGGCGATGCCGGCGAGTGCCCGTCCCGCGAACAGCAGCCACAGCGTGGGCGCGAAGCCCATGACCAGGTAGTCCACCGCGAGCGCGAGGAGCGAGACCAGCAGCACCGGGCGGCGTCCGAATCGGTCGGACAGGTTGCCGAGCGTGGGGCCGAAGGCGAACTGCATCAGCGCGTAGACGAAGCTCAGGTAACCGCCCCAGAGCGCCGCGGCTCCGAGCGGCAGGTCGGTCAGCTCGCGGATCAGATCGGGCATGACCGGAATGATGATGCCGATGCCCATGGCGTCGATGAGCACCGTCACGAAGACGAACGCGGCGGCCCGGGGCCCCGCCCGCCGATGAAGCGCCATCAACGCGTCCTCGCAATCCCTTCGGCTGGAGACGACATTTCCCTGTCCTCGTGGTCAGGCCCTTCCGCGTACCGAGCATGACACACCGGCGAACTTGCGCGGAGACGAGCTGCGGAGTAGCCGGTGCTCGCTGCACGGTGCACCGCGGCGGCGCGGGCAGTCGTTCCCGGTCGCGTGTCGGGGTCGGCACCTTCGCTCACACCCGATGCCCTGCAGACATTCCCGCCAGCGCCCCGAGGTGCTGCTCCACGGGGCGATTTCGACCCGATACCGGCCGTCCGCGCCCCTGATCCGGTCCGTTTGGCGAGCGATTTCGGGTCTGGCGGGAATGACCGGATGCCCTGCACCTGGTGTGATCGGCCGCCGGGGTCCGGGTAGACTGCGCCGTCCGAGCCGCAATGCAGGCACGCTTCGACGCCGATGGCGCTCACCCGAAGGTTCCCCGCTCCGGTGCGCGAGGCGATGACCGCCTCCGGCGCCGCGGCGACCTGCATCCCCGTCGAGCTCGACGGCGGCGCCCCGGAGTCCGCGTTCTTCATCAACCTGGGAGGAGCCGAGAGCAAGGCGGATCGGCGTGTCATCCGCAAATGGCGGGGCCCACTCTCGCTGGGGCTCGACAGCGACGTCATCGAGACTGCCCACGGCGCGGTGGTGGTGCTCCGGCCCGAGGTGCACACCGGGCCGTTCGACCCCTTCGTGTGCGAGATCCTGGTGACTCCCGGGGAGGGCGGCGTGCACTTCGAGGCACTGGACCTGCTCTCCCGCCAGCCCCGTCTCACCTGGTTCTTCGGCGACCGGGGCTTCGGGATCATCCGCACCCAGCAGCACCCGCTGGACGACGGACAGCGCGGCGAGTTCGCCGAGCTGCTGAAGAAGGCGCTGCGTCACGACGCGATGACCCGCATGACCGGGCGCTACGACGGCCGCGCCGCCCTCTCGGAGGTCGCGAGCCACTACACGCTGCGGGTCGAGGCCCGCCGCGTGCCACCGCACACCGGAAAGCCGGTCAACTGACCGCACGGCGCAGCCGCGTGGAAATTCTGTTGTGGGCCCACGCCACGAACCCCCGGATGCGAAGGTGGGCCGAGGCGAACGGTATCTTCGTGTCGCTGGACGATTTCCATGAGTCGCTCACCTTCCTGGAGCCGTCTCGACCCGGGTTCGAGCTTGCCCCTGCGCGCGAACCCGTCCCATTGAATCTCGCGCGCCGTCGCGCCTACCGAGTTCGGGAAACGTCCAGCAAGAGCCGAACACTGCCGGTCGCCGGACAGACGCGGCCGTTGGCCGTCAGTCAGGGCGTATGGACATCGGGCCGACAAATTTGGCGAGCGCTGCCGCGCACTCGGCCGCGTGCGAGAACGGCAAACCGTGACGCGCGTGCGCGAACACCTGGAGGCGGGCGTCGGGAAGCGCGCTCTTCAGATCGGCCATGACCTCCACTGGAATGAAGGGGCTGGAGTCGGGGTGCAGGAGCAGCACCGGGCAGGCTACGCGGTCGAGTTCGGGGGTCAGATCCGAACCGAGCAGCATCGTCGCGACGCCGAGAATTGCTCCGGGGTCGGCGGTCGCCTGCTGCGTCTCGTACCAGCACCGCATCGCATCCGTGAGCGCGCCATCGAGGAAGCGTCGGCCCATCATGTGCGCGGACCAGCCGGCCATCCCTTCCTCGTCGATGATCCGCCGCCACGGCTCCAGGTTCCGGATGGTGCCTCCCCGGTGCGCGCCGTTGGACACGGTGACCGAGAGCACTCGCTCGGGCAGGCGCGCCGCGACCGCGAGGGCCACCGTGCCTCCGGTCGATTCCCCGACGATGTGGAAGCGCTTCGCTGCCGCGGCATCCGCGACCGCCCGCACGTCGTCGACCATCGACTCCAGGGTCCACTCGAATCCGGGCGGCACCGGACTTGCCCCGTGGCCGCGCATGTCGAATCGCACCAGCCGGTGCCGGCCGACCAGCGCCGGCGTCCATCCGTCCCAGCATGCCGAGCAGGCACCGAGTCCGTGGTGGAACAGCACCGTCGGCGCGGGCGACTCCCAGGCCGCGGTGTGGTCGATGACCTCGAATGCGATCGCGCCCCCGGCGCGCTCGACCTGTCGCGAATTTCCCGTCATAGTCATCTGTCCGTTCCCGGTTGCGGCCCTCGAGCCCGACCGTCCTTTCCGCACGGCGGCCGGACCGCCCCGCGAGGCGCGCGTTCTCCTCGGTCGCGTCGCGAGGCGGCGAGCATACGGGATTCGTCGGGGAATGTTCCGCCTCGCGCGACATGAGAAACTGGGGAGGAACGTGGCTCAATCGTGGAGACGATGGCCGCTCGTGGCGTCCGGGCGCCCTGCGTCCGAGGCGCGTACATCGGTCCGTGCGGCGTCATCGCGCGCCGCTGAACGACAGCAATTCCCGCCAAGCCCGAGATCGTCCGCAAATTCACGTCAATTCGATGCCCAAACGGTCGGAGTTGCCGCGAAATCGCACCGCGAAGGAGCGTCTCGGTGCCTTGGCGGGAATTGCTGGCTGAACGAGAGGTACCCAGGACATGCGCTTCGAACCCGCTTCCCAGGATGTCGGCAACATCGTTTTCTTCGAGCACGTGAACCTCACGGTCCCGGACCAGGAGGTCGCGACCGACTTCTACGTCGACGGGCTCGGTTTCACCCGCGACCCCTACCTGATGGTGGGCACCCGCAACATGTGGGTGAACTGCGGCCGGCAGCAGTTCCATCTCCCGCGTGGTGAGCCGCAGCGTTTTCGTGGGGTGATGGGGCTTGTGGTACCGAACCTCGATGCGCTCGAAGCCCGGCTGCGTCGGGTGTCGGAACGGCTCGACGGGACGCGGTTTGCGTGGCGGCGAAGGCGCGGCCACGTCGAGGTCACGTGTCCGTGGGGCAACCGGTTTCGGGTGCATGCGGCCGGAGGCGCCCATGGCGGACCGGTCGGAATTCCGTATCTCGAGATGCCGATCGCGAAGGGCGCCGCGGCGGGGGTTGCGCGGTTCTATCGCTCCGTGATGGGCGCCCCCGCCACCGTCGACGACGGGTGTGCGTGCGTGAACGTGGGTCCCGGGCACCGCCTCGTGTTCCGGGAAGGCGAGGGGCACGACGCCGAGTACGACGGCCACCATCTCGCGATCTACGTCGCCGACTTCTCCGGGCCGCACCGCGTGCTGGCCGAGCGCGGCCTCGTCACCCGAGAGGACAACCCCCACCAGTACCGCTTCGTCGACATCGTCGCACCGAGGGGGAAGAAGGTGCTGTTCTCCATCGAGCACGAGGTGCGCAGCCTGCACCACCCGCTGTACCAGCGCCCGCTCGTGAACCGGACGGGGGAAGAGCGCCTGCCTTGATGCACGCTCTCGCTGGCGCCTGTGCCGACTGCGCCGCCCGCGACTCTCGGCGTGCGGCGCGTGGCGCGGCAGCGGCGCCGCGCCCGGTCCGCCCACCGCAGCCCGTTCGCGCCTCACCGCCCCGGCGACCCGCCGGTGCCCTGGACATCGAGCTCCGGTTGTTCGCCCTTCGGTCGGCGTCCGCGGTTCCGGGGCCCTGCGCGCCACTTTCAGCCGGCTTGGGACGCTGACGAGAATCGCCTTGCCACGTACTGAGCGCGTCACTGCGAAGAAACGGGTTCTCCCGGCGCTCGGTCGGCAGCGTTATCCGGATCGCTGTCCTTGCCCTGTTTCGAGCGCCAGGCGCTCCAGCGTGAACACGTGGGGATCGTCGATCTCCAGCGCCCTCAGCGCCGTCGCCAGCTCCGTGAGGTAGTCGATATTGGCGCCGCTCGGCCCGACCGAGCGGCGGATCTGAGCCACCACTTCGATGTCCGACGCCGGGCCCAGCCAGGCGTGATTGCCGGCCGGCGCGATGTAGACGACGCCGTCGCATGCGTCGCCGTCGCGGAATTCCAGCCGGACGTCGTGGCGCTTGTAGCCGTTCTTCTCCCGGTGGTCGAGCCCGGCAAAGGTCGCCTCTGCCACCGAGTGGTCGACGAGATAGGCCATGCCGTCGCACGAATCGCTCTCGTCGGGAACGAGGGTGACGACTCGACCCGGTGCGTGCGGGACGCCGCGATGGTCGTGCGAGCCCTGCCAGAACCGCCGCTTCCAGCCTCGCACCCGAGCAATCCGGCGCTCGCGAAATTCGATGTCGGGTCGCCAGATGATCGATCCGTAGCCGAACACCCAGATGCCGTGCGTCACCATCGTCGCCACGCCTTGCGAACGTGTCCTCGACGTTCGCCGCCGCAATACCGGTGGCGGGGCCGTATCCGCGACGCACCGGCCTCCACGCGCGGCTCAGTCATCTTCGCGTCGCTCGCGGAACTGGATGCTGATTCGCGGTCCGGCCGCCCTGACCTTCGGTATGCCGTGGCGCCAGGTGCGCTGGCAGGCTCCGCCCATGACCAGCAGGTCGCCGCCGCCGAGGTCGAAGCGGCGCGACGGCCCGCCCGCCGCGGGCTTCAGGAGGAATCGCCGGCGCGCACCGAGGGAGAGGATCGCCACCACGGTGTTTGCGATGCGCTTCCCGATCCGGTCCCCGTGCATCGCGACGCTGTCCCGTCCGTCCCGGTACCAGGCGAGCCGCACGCTCTCGAACCGCCGCCGGTAACGGTCCTCCAGCGCACGGTGGGCGCGATCGAGCGCCGGCGGGCAGGGACCGTCGTCGGGGATCGTCGCGGTGAGGCGCGGCACGTCGATGACCGCGTCGTACATCGCGCGCCGTTCGGTGCGCCACTCGATTTCCCCGCGCAACGTGTCGAACAGCACCACGTGGTCGGGGAGCCACCCGGGCCGGTGATCGACCCATGCATGCGCATCGAGCTGAATCCGTGCGAAGTCGGACGAGCCTTCACCGGGATGTTCCGGCGCAAGGCCGTCAAAGAGTCCAAGCTGCGCCATGACAGTCCTTGCGTTCGTGCGATGCATGGATGATTCATCCCGCGCGTATCGCGGTCTCCGCAGCGCGCAGCCCCCGCTCGTTGTCGAACGCGTCCGGCAGGTCGCGACAGGAGGCGGCGTCTCCTCGCCACGCCGCGACCCGCTCGAGCAGCAGCGGCATCGCCCGCGTCACGTTGTCGACGATGGTCACCGTCGCCGTCCTCGCGGTGCGGGACATCGGATTGAGATCGACGGTGATCACGCGCTTGCCGCAACGCACCAGAGCCTGGCATCGATCTCCGTCCTCGAGCGGGACGAACACCACGTCCGCCACGTGGATTCCGCCCGGGTTGACGAAGCGCCGGTTCGAGTCGATGTGTTCGAGCACCGCGTTCGTGGCCGGCATGAGCACGTCCGGTGCGCCGTGGGCCAGCATGTGCTCGCGAATCGCCCGCTCGCGCGCCTTCGACGCGTGAAAGATGTTGACCTCCAGCGGTGCATCGAGGGCCGCCGCGAGCGCCACCAGATCGGCGGGAACGAGCGCCGCCGCGTTGCCGTTGACGGAGACCACGGGGCGCTCGGCGGTGACCAGCATCGCAGCCGCGGCATCGATCGCGTCCCGTGCGAAATGCCGGGTGCGCTCCCCCAGCAGGTAGTCGAACGCTTCGCCGCGGCCGTGCGCAACCAGGCCGTGCATGGAGGTCACGCCCCCCTCGACGCCGGCGACGATGGCGTCGCGGGTGCGCAACGACGCGTAGCGGGGGTGAGATGCCGGCACGTCGGTCATTGGACGACCCCCGCGCGGCGCCTCGCGAGCCGGGTCTCGCGCGCACCTTCGAACGCGATGGTCGAGAAGACCGCATTGCCGAGCATGATCATCGACGCCGCACCGCCCGCCGCCTCCACGTCCGCGATGATCCGCCGCACCTCCGGATGGCGCAGCAGGCCGCTCTCCATGGAGAACCGTCTGGCGGCGGCGATGTATTCGCCGAAGTAGGTGACGCCCCGGTCGGCGAGCGTTCCGATGTCGGCGAGCGCGGAGTCCGCCGCGGCGTTGATGCGTGCGGCTTGCCGGAGATCGCCGATGATCTCCCGGGTCACGATGGGGCTGAAATACCGGTAGTACACCGTCTGCTCGGGGACCGGCAATGCGATCGCCGCAAGCGGATCGCCCGGCACGAGCTTGGCGAGACAGCCGCCGCGGAACTGTCCGCACACATCTCCGAGTCCGGTGAGATTCGTCACTTCCGCGACGTGGGCGGTCATGCCGAGCGAACGTTCGTCGAGACCCAGCCCGAATCCGGCGTCGAGAGCGTACGCGGTGGCGAGCGCCGACGCGCCGCTCAATCCGAACCCGCCGCTCAGCGGGAGCTCGCTTTCGAGTTCGATGCTTGCGGGACGGCTCGACAACGCCTCGGCGACGCTGTGAACCGTCGCGAAGTCGAACACCTTGCCGTTGAACGCGACTTTGGTGGCAGGCGCTTCGCGCACGGTTGCGGTCACGCCGTGCGACACCGTGAACCCCATGCCCAGCGAATGCATCCGCCGCGGGTCGTCGTCACGGACGATTTTGAACACGCCCGAGACGTTGCCCGGCGCAAACGCGGCGGCGTTCATGAACGGAGGTGCGTGCGTGCCATGGAGGTGTGCGGACGGGCCCTGCGCGGCCTAGAGAGAGAGCACCAGATTGCCTCTCGAATCGACCGTTGCCCGTACGCCCGGCGGCACCAGGCAGGTGGAGTCGTACTCCTCGACGATGCACGGACCTTCGCCGCCGCTCAGTGCCTCGCGTGAAATGACCGGCGCCTCGATCCAGCCGTGGGCCCGTCCGAAGAATGCTCGGCGGGAATCCGTTTCGGCTTCGCGAGTCGAAAGCACCAACCGGTCGGGTACCCGGGGACGCTCGCTCAGACCGCGACCCAGGACCTGTGCGGTCACCAGCTCCACCGGTTCGTCCGAGCCGGCCCGATGTCCGTAGGTCCGCTCGTGCTCGTGCCCGAACGACTCCGCGAGGGCGTCGAGCGCCGAGCGGTCGATGCGTGCGGCGGGTACCGGCACTTCGAGCTCGTAGATCTGTCCCTGGTAGTGGAGCATCGCGCCTCGGGTGCATGCGCGATGGGCGGCATCGAATCCGTCCGCCGCGAGCTGCGCGTCGGCCTGTGCTTCGAGTTCGCCGAAGACGGATTCGATGGACGCCGCGTCCGCATCATGGAGCACGCGGCGCACGGTGCGCGAGTAGTGATGCTCGATCTCGGCGTACAGCAGCCCGAAGGCCGAGAACAGGCCCGCCGCAGGCGGCACCACGATCGTCTTCATCCCGAGCTCCGCCGCCATCCCCGTCGCGAACAGTGCGCCGTTGCCCCCGAACGCGAACAGGGCGTAGTCGCGCGGATCACGGCCGCGTTCGGACGAGACGGCCCGAATCGCGCGAATCATGTTCGCAATCGCGACCTGGCGGGCGCCCCAGGCCGCGTGCTCCAGTGTGAGTCCAAGCGGGCGCGCCACCGCGTCGTGCAGGGTGCGACGGCTTGCCTCGGCGTCGATCGCCAGCTCGCCGCCGCACAGGAACGACGGGTTGAGGTGTCCGAGCGCGACGCTTGCATCGGTGACCGTCGGCGCGTCGCCGCCGAGGCCGTAGCAGACCGGTCCGGGCCGCGCCCCCGCGCTCTTCGGGCCGACCTGCATCGAGCCGCCGGCGTCGATGTGGACGATCGAGCCGCCGCCGGCGCCGACCTCCGCCAGATCGATGGCCGGGACGTTCAGCAGATAGCCGCCGCCGGTGAGCAGGCGCGAGCCAGTCATGATGCCGCCTCCCACCGAATACTCGCGCGTGCGGGTGTATTCGCCGCGTTCGACGAGGGAGGCCTTGGCGGTGGTCCCGCCCATGTCGAAGCTGATGACGTTCTCGAGCCCGGACTGCCGCGCAATCGCGCGCGCTCCCACCACCCCCGCGGCCGGTCCCGACTCGACGATATTGACCGGCTTGACCGCCGCCTCCGCGGCGGGGGTGAGGCCGCCGTTCGACTGCATGATGAGCAGGGGGGCGGCGACGCCGCGCGAGTCGAGCCCCTCGCGCAGTGTGGTGAGGTACCGCTCCACGATCGGCAGCACGTAGGTGTTGACCACCGTGGTGGAGGTGCGCTCGTACTCCTTGATCTCCGGAAGCACGTCGAAGCTCGTGCAGCAGGTGAGGTCCGGCGCGAGTTCCTCCACGACGTCGGCCACGATGCGTTCGTGCACCGGGTTCGCGTACGAATTGACGAGGCAGACGGCGAGCGCGTCGACGCCTTCCTCGAGAAGCCGCCGCACCGCCCTGCGCGCGTCGTCTCGATCGAGCGGACGCACCACCTCGCCGGCCGCGTTCACCCGCTCGTCGACGACCATCCGGAGATAGCGCTCCACGAGAGGCGGCGGTTTCTCCCACGTGAGGTCGTAGAGCCGCGGCATGCGGAGGTTGCGCAGCTCCAGCACGTCTCGAAAGCCCTTGCTGGTGACGAGCCCCACCCGCGCTCCCGCGAGCTGCAGGATGGTGTTGGACGCTACCGTGGTGCCGTGCATGACCTCGGTGACCTCGTCCGACGCCACACCGTGCTCGGCGAACACCGATTCCAGTCCCTCGACGATGGCCAGCGCGTAGTTCTCGACGCTCGACGAGACTTTCTTCGAAATGACATTGCCGTCTGCGTCGAGCAGTACGATGTCGGTAAAGGTGCCGCCGATATCGACCCCGATGCGATAGTCGCTCATGATTCAACTCGCCCCGCGGCGTATTGCGATTCGATTCCCGTGACGTGAACGTGGACAGGCGGTTGCTGCGGGCGCGGGCGGCTCAAGCGCCGTGATCCCGCGTGACGAAGGGCAGGGCGCCGGTGGCCCGGGCGGACCGATGCCGTGCGCGGAGTCGTTCGGTCTGCGCCTCGTCTACTTCCCAGCGCGCAGTGTCGACGACGACCCCGTACTCGCGCTTCGCCGCGTCCGGGCTCACCAACTCGTTCCTCACGTCCCGGAGCACGCGGTGCGGATCGCGCTCCAGCGGGTCGCCCCAGCCGCCCCCGCCGGGCAACACCCAGCGCACCACGTCCCCGCGGTGGCATGTCATGGTGACCTTCGACGTCAACGTCTGCGGGTCTTCGTGCGGATTCAGGACGACATTGCCAGGCGCACCGGGCTTGCCGCCGTAGAGCCCGTAGGGACGATGGACCTGGCGGTCCGAGCGCACCTGGACGATCGCCTCCTCCTCGCTCATCCGGTAGTCCCGGTAGAAGGGGGCTCCGCCCCGGAACTGTCCGGCGCCGCAGTGGTCGGTCACCAGCTCGTTGGCGAGGATCTCGACCGGGTTCTCGATCTCGGAGACCTCGACCGACTGCGCGGCCATGTTGGCGAGGAGGCTCGCGTTGCCTTCGAGTCCGTCGGCGAACGGTCGTCCGCCCCAGGTGCCGCAGGTGAAGTCGATGTAGACGAAGGGGCTGCGATCGGCCCGGTAGCCGCCCACCGACACCCCGACGTTGCCGCCGTCGGAGGCCGCGCAGACCTTGTCCGGCGCCATCTTCGCGAGGGCGCCGAATGCGCAGTCGAGCATGCGGAACCCGGTGAGACCGCGCGCCGCGCACGCTCCGGGCAGCACCATGTTCGCGATCGTCCCCGTCGGCGCGGTGACTTCGACCGCCCGGAAGGTGCCGTCGTTGTTCGGGATGTCGGTGGGGAGGATCGAGCGGATGGCGGTGAAGGAGGTGGCCGCGGTCACGGACAGCGTCGCGTTGATCGCCCCCTTGACCTGGGGAGAGCTGCCGGTCCAGTCGAAGGCGATGCCGTCGCCGAGCTTCCGCACGGTGACGAAGAGCCGGATGGGCTTGCCGAAGTCGACGCCGTCGTCGTCGATCCAGTCCTCGAAGTCGAACTCTCCGTCGGGGAGTTCGCGCAACGCCGCCCTGGTCATGCGTTCGGTGTAGTCGAGCATCTCGCGCATCATCGACCGGGCGGGCTCCAGGCCGTAGCGGGCGACCTGGGCCCGAATCTCGCGCTCCGCGATCTCGCACGCGGCGAGCTGGGCACGCAGATCGCCGAACACCTGGATCGGAATCCTCACGTTGCGCTCGATCAGGCGCCACAGGGTCTCGTTGCGTTCTCCGCGATCGAGCAGCTTCATCGGCGGGATTCGCAGCCCTTCCTGGTAGATCTCGGTGGAGTCGGCCGCGTTGGAGCCGGGTACCCGGCCGCCGATGTCCGCCTGGTGGGCGGTGCAGCATGCGAACGCGACACGCTCGCCGTCCGCGAACACCGGCTTGAACATGAAGATGTCCGGCAGGTGCATGCCGCCTTCGAAGGGGTCGTTCAGCACGTAGACGTCGCCATCGCGCATGTCGTTGTCGTAGTGGGCGAGCACCGCGGCAAGCGCGGTGGGGACCGAGCCGAGATGCATCGGCAGGGTGAGGCCCTGGGCAATCACGTTCCCCCGCGAGTCGGTCACGGAGGTGGAAAAGTCCATGTTGTCCCGCAGCACCCCGGAGTAGGTGGTGCGGCACACGGTCACCGCCATCTCGTCCGCGGCGGCGAACAGGGCGTTCTTGAACAGCTCGAAATCGATCGGATCGACGTGGTTGGTCATGGATCACCTCGAGTCGTCGTGCCCGCCCGCGCGGCATCCGCATGGGTCACCGGCATCGCCGGCGCCAAATCGCGAACGCGAGGATATCGCGAACCGTCCGCATGTGCCGATCGACGGCGCCCGACAGCCGGCTCCGACCGGGAACGCGGTCCTCGCGTCGGCGCATGAATCGGGTTCCGCCCTTGCGAGCGACAGGGTGCGGCGGATCGGGTGCCTCACCGGAGATGAATGGTCCGTCTCGAGATCCATGCCGGCGTTCGGGCGCGCGCCGGACGGGACCCGGGAGCCGCTCGACGCAGCGACTCCAGGCTGCGATAGTGCGCGGCGGGAACGACCGGAGCAGGCCATGGTGCAGGGGATTCACGACGGCCAGATCCCCCGGGTGATCGATCCGGAGACGGGTCTTCCAATCGGCCCGGAACTCGTCGATTCCGGACCCTCGAGAGCGCCCGAGCGGGTGGTGCTCGAAGGACGCCATGCGCGACTCGAGCCGCTCGACGCGGCCCGCCACGGCGACGATCTCCACGCCGCCTCCACGCCACCGGATCGCGCCATGCGGTTTCGCTACATGCCGGAGCTGCCGCCCGCCGCGCCCGAGTCCTTTCACGACTGGCTGGGTGCCGCCGCGGATTCGACGGACCCGCTGTTCTTCGCCGTGATCGACCGCGCCACCGGGCGCGCCGAAGGCTGGCAGACGTTCCTGCGCATCACTCCGGTCCATCGCTGCATCGAGATCGGCAACATCTACTGGGGTCCGAGCATCGCGGGTACGCGTATCGCCACCGAAGCGATGTACCTCTTTGCGGTATACGCGCTGGAGACCCTCGGGTATCGCCGTTACGAATGGAAATGCGACGCCCTGAACGCTCCGTCGCGACGCGCCGCGCTGCGATTCGGCTTCACCTACGAAGGCCACTTTCGGCGCGCGGTAATCATCCGTGGCCGGAACCGCGACACCTCGTGGTTCTCGATCGTCGACGACGAGTGGCCGGCACTGAAGGCCGTGTACGAGCAGTGGCTCGCCGCGGAAAATTTCGACACCCAGGGACGTCAGCGAACTCGGCTGAGCGAGCTGATGGCACATCCGGCCGGCTCGCCCGCCGCCGCTGCCGCCGGATGACCGGTCCGAAGTGCGACGCACAGCACGCTCGGCAGCATGCGCTTCACGATCACCTCGACTCCCGCCGCGTTCGGGTGCAGACCATCGGCCTGGTTGAGAGCGGCCACGGTGGCGACACCGTCGAGCAGGAACGGATACAGGAGCGCATCGTGCCGCCCGGCGAGTTCCGGATAGATCGCGTCGAACCGTGCAGTATATTCCGGCCCGAGATTGCGGGGAGCCATCATTCCGGCGAGGAGCACCGGAAGTCCGCGCTTGGAGAGCATGGTGAGCAGCCGGTCCAGGTTCGAGCGCGCAATCGCGGGATCGGTCGCCCGCAGGGCGTCGTTGGCCCCCAGCGCGAGGATCACCGCGTGGGGGCGCTCGGCGAGCGCCCATTCGAGCCGCGCGAGCCCGCCGGCGGTGGTGTCGCCCGAAACGCCGGCGTCGATAACGCGCGCATCGAGACCGCGTGCCCGCAGCGCCGCCTCCAGGCGTGAGGGCAGGGCGTCCCGCGAAGCGAGTCCGTAGCCGGCGGTGAGGCTGTCGCCGAGCATGAGGATGCGCAGGTCGCCGGCGCCGGTTTCCGCCGCAAGCCCGCCCGCGGCGAACATGAACGACGCCAACAGCCAGGCCCCCGCGCACCGAGCGGTCGCGGCCTTCCACTGAATCCGGTCAGTTTTCACCCGTGCTCTCAAATGTGAATAATAAATAAAACAATTAGATATAGATTAAATGTGATGTGAAATATCAGATATGGTCCGTTCGTCTCGCGTCGCTTCGACGAATTTGGTTGAATGCCCGGCCGGCTTGCGTGTCGAAACCCTCCCCCAGGCGGTTGCACGAACTCATCCCGGAACCGTTCGCCATGCCCATGACTGCTTCCGACCCCTGCATCGTATCGCTGCGCGATCTGGACGTCACTCTGATCGGCGCGGCCGGAGCGGTGCAGGTTCTGCGCAACATCGACCTCGACCTCGAGGCCGGCGAGACGGTGAGCGTCGTCGGACCGTCGGGCGCGGGCAAGACCACGTTGCTCATGATCGTCGGCGGTCTCGAACGTCCCACCTGCGGGCAGGTCACGGTCGCCGGCCACGATCTCGCCACCCTGGACGAGGACGGGCTCGCGCGGTTCCGCGGGCGGCACGTCGGCATCGTGTTCCAGGCCTTCCATCTCATCCCCACCATGACCGCGGTGGAGAACGTGGCCGCGCCGCGCGAGCTCGCCGGCGAGGCCGATGCATTCGAACGGGCCCGGGCGGAGCTGGCCGCGGTGGGCCTCGGGCACCGGCTGGGACACTACCCCGGCGAGCTCTCCGGCGGCGAGCAGCAACGAGTGGCGATCGCGCGCGCCCTGGTCAACCGTCCAGGCCTCCTCCTGGCCGACGAGCCCACCGGAAACCTCGACGCCGCGACCGGCGCACAGGTCATGGAGCATCTCTTCGCCGGCAGTCGGGACAGCGGCGCCACCCTGGTCCTGATCACGCATGATGCAGGACTGGCGGCTCGGTGCGATCGAACCGTCAGGCTGGTGGATGGCCGGATAGAAGCGCCCGACGAGGCGCCCGAAGCGACAGGCGTCTCGGCCGGCACCGTCGCGCAAGCCGCACGCCGGTGAGCGCTGCATCCGCGGTCGCGCTGCGGTTCGCGTACCGGGAGCTGCGCCACGGCGTGCGCGCGTTGCGTGGGTTTGGCGTCTTTCTCGGATGCCTCGCGCTCGGTGTCGCCGCCATCGCCGGGGTGCAGTCCACCGCGAGCTCGATCGTCACGGGGCTGCGCGCGGACGGACGGGAGATCCTGGGCGGAGACCTTGCCCTGCGCGCGATCTACAGGGATCTCGCTGCCGACGATCTCCGCCGGCTGGAACAGGTGTCGGAGTCGATCACCCACTTTGCGGAGATGCGCACGATGGCGCGTCGTCCAGGCGCCGAGACGAGTGTGCTCGTGGAGCTCAAGGCGGTGGACGACCGGTATCCGCTGTTCGGCCGCGTGGAGACGCGCGCAGGCGACGGCTCGCGCGTTTCGCTGGCGGCGGGGCTGGCGCGAGCCGGGGACTCCTGGGGTGCGCTCGTCGATCCCGCACTCGCCGAACGGCTCGCTCTGAAGGAAGGAGACGTGCTTGCCATCGGAGGCATCGCGTTCGACGTGCGAGGGACCATCGAGCACGAACCGGATCGCGTGGGCTCGGGGGCGCCGTTCGGCTTCTGGCCTCGCGCGATGGTGAGCTTCGATGCGCTTTCCGGATCCGATCTGCTGCGCGAAGGCAGCCTCGTCTATCACCAGTATGCGGCGCGGCTGGCGCCGGAAGCGTCACTCGAAGAGGTGCGGGCGACACTCGGCGACCGGTTCAGCGACGCGGGCTGGCGGATGCGCACGTACGACAACGCGGCGCCCGGAATCCAGCGGATGATCGAACGGCTCGGTTCCTTCCTGAGCCTGGTGGGTCTGACCGCGCTGCTGGTGGGAGGCGTCGGGGTCGGCAACGCGGTGCGGGCCTGGCTCGACACGAGGCTCGACGTCATCGCGACGCTGAAGTGCCTCGGGGCGTCGCGCTCGGTGATATTCACGACCTATCTCTCGCAATTGACGGTGATCGCGGGGCTCGGGGTCCTCGCCGGCCTCGCGATCGGGGCACTTGCCCCGGTGGCCGTCAGCGGGTTGCTGGAGACGATGCTGCCGGTCCCGATTGCGCTCGGCGTGTATCCCGGCGTGCTGGCGCTCTCGGTTGCGTTCGGTCTCCTCACCGCCGTGACCTTCACGTTGTGGCCATTGTCCCGGGCTCACGAGACTCCGGCCGTCGCGTTGTTTCGGGGCACGGGTTTCGGGGTTCGGCCCGGGCGTCGAGCGCACCTCGTCGGGGCACTGGCGGGCGGGGCGGTGCTTGCTGCCCTCGCCGTGGCGACTGCCCCCAACCAGCGGTTCGCAGTGTGGTTCATCGTCGGCGCGGGCGTGGTGCTGGCGATCTTTCGAGTCGCCGGGTGGGCGCTGGTGCGCGCGGCGCGGGCCGTGCACCGGTCCGGCCGCGCGGGAATGGAAACGGGGTCGCTGCACGCAGCGCCGCCACCGGAATCGACGGCGTCGCCGCCCTCATCGCGCCCCGGCGATCCATCGAAGGCGTTTCGCTCGGTGCGATTCGGACCGCGCATGCGCATGGCGATCTCGAACCTCCATCGGCCGGGCAACGCGACGGCGGACATCGTGCTGTCGCTCGGACTCGGTCTGACGGTGCTGGTCGCGGTTGCGCTGGTGGAAGGCAATCTCCGGCGCGACATCGCGCGGTCCCTTCCCAGGGACGCTCCGTCCTTCTTCTTCGTGGGAGTCGAGTCGGACCGCATCGAACCGCTCGCCGAGGCCGTCGCCGATATCGACGGCACCCGTCGATTCCGGTCGGTGCCGTTCCTGCGCGGACGCATCGTTCGAGTCAATGGTGTCGATCCGCAGCAGGCGCTGGTGCGCAACGAGCATGCGTGGCTCATTCAGGGCGACCGGGGCTTGAGCTACGCCGCCGTCGCCCCCGACAACCTTACCGTCGCGGGCGAGTGGTGGTCCGAGGACTACGCGG
The DNA here is from genome assembly GCA_022826505.1 of Gammaproteobacteria bacterium. Lineage (GTDB taxonomy): Bacteria > Pseudomonadota > Gammaproteobacteria > HK1 > HK1 > HK1. The sequence goes on along the minus strand of JAJDUQ010000084.1, from coordinate 3,059 downwards.
GAGCGCCCCTGCTGTCGGTCGACGTCGACGTCATCGATGCGTTCGATCTGGAACTCGGCGACACCATCACCCTCAACGTGCTGGGCCGGGAGATCACGGCCGAAGTGCGCCATGTGCGGCGGGTCGAATGGCGGGGCATGCAGGTCAACTTCGCGTTGCTCCTCTCGCCCGAGCCGCTGCGCCACGCGCCCCACAGCTACGTTGCCACGGTGGGGGCGACGCCCGAGGCGGAGCGGCTCGTGGAGCGGACCCTGGCGCGGGAGTTCCCGCAGGTCACCACGGTGCGGGTGCGCGAAGCCCTGGGACGCGTGGCCGAGCTCATGGGCGGTATCGCCGCCGCGGCTCGCGGGGTCGGCGGGGTGACCCTCCTCGCGGGTGCGCTGGTGCTGGCCGGCGCGGTGGCGGCCGGCCATCGGCGGCGTACCTACGAGAGCGTCGTGCTGAAGGTGCTGGGGGTGCGGCGGCGCGACGTGGTCCTCATCCACGCGGTGGAGTTCGCCTTGCTGGGTCTGGTTACCGGTGTCATCGCGGCTGCGGTCGGCACTGCGGCGGCGTGGGGAGTGACCACTCGGGTGCTCGAACAGGAGTGGCGATTCCTCCCCGAGGTGGTAGCGGGCACGCTGGGGCTCTGCATCCTGCTGACCGTGAGTCTCGGTCTGTTCGGGACCTGGCGCACACTGGCGGAACCGTCCTCGTCCTACCTCAGAAACGAGTAGTGCCTCCCGAGCCATGGCGCGGACAGTCGACGACGCGGTGTTGGCCCGGCATTGCTGCACGATGTCCGGTGCACACGCCTCGAGAGCGGGAAGGCACGGCGTGGTTCATGCGTCGATGATCGTGTACAGCCCGCTATGGTCCAAGTCTCCGCCGTCGGCTGCGATGAGCCGATCGTAGAGATCACGAGACAGCGCGGTCGCCGGCAGCTCCAGACCGATGGACGTCGCGAGGTCGAGCGCCTGCTGCATGTCCTTGCGCTGCGTGGTGGCCTTGCCGCCCGGGGTGAAGGCGCCGTCGATCATGCGCTGCCCGTGCACGTCGAGGATGCGAGACGCCGCGAACCCGCCCTGCAGCGCCTCGCGCACCTTCGCCGGATCGGCGCCGGCACGTTTCGCCAGCGCGAGCGCCTCCGCGACTGCGCCGATGGTGAGCCCGACGATGACCTGGTTCGCCGCCTTCGCAATCTGACCGGCGCCGACATCGCCGACGTGAGTCACGCCCGCGCCCATCACCTCGAAAATGGGCATCGCCCGCGCGACCGCTTCCTCCGAGCCTCCCGCCATGATTGACAGCGTACCGGCCTTCGCTCCGATTTCGCCGCCGGACACCGGGGCGTCCACGTAGTTCGCCCCGCGGTCCTCGAGTGCCTTCGCGAGCGCGCGGGTCGCATCGACCGCGGTGGTGCCCATGTCGATCACGAGGCCGTCGGGCGCGATGCCGCTCACGACGCCGTCGTCCCCGCCCACGATCCGCTCCACCGCCGGGGTGTCGGTCGCCATCACGATGGTCACGGGCGCGCGTTCGGCCACCTCGCGCGGAGAACGGGCGGGCGAGAGTCCCTCGGCCGCCAGTGCATCGACCACTCCCCGACTTCGGTTGTGGATAATGACCTCGGCTCCGGCCGCGCGGAGGTTCGTGGCCATCGGTCGGCCCATCAGCCCCAGGCCGATGAAGCCGACGACGTGTCCGGACAGGGAATTGCTCATGGTGCGCGCCTCGTGCGGCGAATGACGACGATGCGCGAGTATACGGGGGCGAGGACGGAAGGTTGGAACGCGCCGTGAACGGCGGGCGCGCTCGCCCGCAACGACATCGACACCCCACGAGCGTGCGTTGATTGCGAGTGAGTTCAGCCGAACATCGAGCGAGCGCCGCCGATTGGTTCGTTCGGCGGAAACCTGGACAATGCTCCCGTGCCGCCCGCCGACATCCGACGCGGATCCGGCGACGACGGGGCCGAACTCCCGATGCCACGCAAGACCTCGAAGAAGTTCGCCGCCGCCTTTCGCGCTTCGTCGCGCGCCGGAAGTCCGGACTCGGCGCCCTCGCCGAAACGCCTCCCTGCGTCGGGTACCCTCGTGCTCATCGACCTCGACCGCCAGCGCCTGGAGCTGCGCGTGGACGGCGAGGTACAGGGGAGCTGGCCCGTGTCCACCGCCGCCAACGGCCCCGGCGAGCTGGAGGGCAGCGAATGCACACCGCGGGGCCGGCACGTGATCCGCGCCAGGGTCGGCGCCGGCGCCGCGCCGGGCACCGTCTTCGTCGGCCGCCGCCCCACCGGCGAGCGCTACACCCCGGCGCTCGGTGCCGCGCACCCCGACCGCGACTGGATACTCACCCGCATCCTCTGGCTTTCCGGCACCGAGCCCGGCCGGAATCGCCTGGGCCGCGTCGACACCATGCGCCGCCTGATCTACATCCACGGCTGTCCCGACGACGTCGACATGACGGTCCCGGGTTCCCACGGATGCATCCGCATGCGAAACGACGACGTGATCGACCTGTTCGACCGGGTGGAGGCGGGGACGACGGTGGTGATTGAGGCGCATGCGCCGGAGCGAGGGAACGCGATCGGATCGGAACGTTGACCCCCAAGAAGGGAGTCACCCTGGCGCCGGCGATACTGCTGCCGCCGGCGAGGCCCGAGGGGCTGCTGGCGCGAAGGGAGGCGACCCGTCAGGTCCGGTTCGGGCGCGCCACCAGGTTCGCTGCCGATCGGCGCCGGGAACATTCCCGTGCGACCGTCGATTCCCTACAATATCGCCTCTCGCCCGTGATCCGATGAGAACCGCGGGCGTGCGCGGGACGTTCGTTTCGCGCCCGGAGAGGTGCCGGAGTGGCCGAACGGGGCTGACTCGAAATCAGTTGTCCCTTCCGGGGGACCGGGGGTTCGAATCCCTCCCTCTCCGCCAAAAATCCCCTAAACTGAACTTCCGAGAGAAATCTCCTGTAGTTTCAGTATATCTCATTGATTCTCATCGATTTGTTGGGCAGAGATTCTGTTGTTTTGTGTCCATGTAAATGGAGGAGATATCCAGACTCTATGCTTGATTATGTCGATG
>JAJDUQ010000324.1 GCA_022826505.1 Gammaproteobacteria bacterium | reverse complement strand
AGCGCGTCGTACTGCGCTTGCAATTGCTCAAGCGCCGTCTTCGTCTTCGCGAGCACCGAGTACGAATCGCTCAGCGCAGCGCCGAGCCGCGCGTTCTCCTGCTCGAGCTTGGCAATGTCGGGTGCCGACAACGTCAGGCTCACTCTTGTATTGAGCACGACCGGAATCTATCAACTCTCGACCCACTCAGGCAGCCTGCCGGTAACGCTTCCTTTGGCGTAGAATCTTGATATCAACGCCTTCCACCAGCGCCAGCAGCGCGGTGCGATTCAGCTCCCGTTTCAGCTCCTTCGCTCCCCGACCCAGAGCAAACTGACCTTGCTCAAGTCGCTTGCTCCATATCCAGTACCCGCCCGTGTCGAACCCCAGAATCTTGAGCATCGTGCGCCGACGATTGATAAACACGAACCATTGACCGCTCGTGGGGTCTTCGCCCAGATACCGCCGCACTCGGGCCGACAATCCATCGAACGAGCACCGCATGTCGGTGGGCTGGGTGCATAGCCAGATTCGACCCGCCGAGAGTCCGCTCAACATGGCGCCGCCCGACGCAGCCGCACCACCACACCCGCGCCGAGCTCGAGCTCGACCTCGACCTCCCACGCGCCTGTTCCCGTCGAAATCGGAGAGGTCTGCGTCTGCGCCGAGTGGGTCAGCTCCACGAACAGCGCCTCGGGGCGTTCTTCCTCGACCGCTGTCGCTGTCGCGTGCAGCTTGCGCCGCCACAGGTCGAACGTGCTCAGGGCCAATCCGTTCGCGGCGCAGAATTTGCCCCGGGTCTGACCCGATCCCTCGAACCGCTCGATCAACTTCTGCCACTGCGCAGCGGTGCGCCGCGCCCGATGTCTCGTACCGCCTGCCCGCCTCATGATTCCGCTCGCCTCCGTGTCGGGGGGAGCGGCGAGTGAATCAGACGGGACGCCCAATCAGAACAACGGCCTACTTTGTCCGCTTACGGGCGAACAGCGCCTCCTCGATGAGGTCTTTGGTGCGCCGCGGCGAAGAAGCGCCGGGCTCGGCCTCGTCGAGCGCCTCGCCGAGCCAGCCCATCGCGCGATACAGATGCTGGAGCTCGAGCTCGGCGGTGCCCTCGATGGCCTGGTCACGGCGCCATTGCAACGCGCTGCGGTCGGAGCCCGAGACCATCACCCGGTGCAGCACGGTCATGAATACCGCGCGTTCGACATCGAAGTGATGGTGGCGGGGGGCGAGCAGCTCGCGAACCACCGCCTGGCAGCCGGTCTCGCGCCACAGGCGTTCGAAGAGCAGCGCCGGGCCGATCGAGACGACGGTGGCGTCGGGGGAATCGTGAGCATCGGTGGAGTGCTCTGCGAGCACCATGAGGCGTTCGGCGAACCGAGACGCGGAGCGCAGCAGTTGGTCGATTGCGCCGCTGGCGGTGAGCTTGTCGAGCCGGCCAAGCGTTGCAACGATGGATTGCTTGACGCGTTTGCCTTCGCGTCGATTTTGCGCGATCTGGAGATATTGATAAGGGCCGACCTTCTTGACGCGGACGAACATGTGGCGCCTCCATCATTGACACCACATACCTTAAGGGCGTTATCACATTTATTCCAGAGAGAAGTGGAACAATTCTCGGAGATTCCGGCAAGAATTTACCACTACATTATAGAAGACAGCCGCGCCAATCGACACCCAAGTTCTTGTTTTTGTTAGATCTGAGTCTCCCCATATCCGCAGTCACTGTAGAAGACGAGGCAAACGCATCGGAAGCGTCGACGGCCTCGCCATCCGGCCAGCCGGGAAGGGGAATGCGCGGCCATTCCATTCTGAGCGCGCCAGCGTTGGTCTCAAGGTAAGCGGGATCGTGGAGGATGGCGAGCACGTAGTGGAATAGGTCCTCTACGCATGTGCCGAGACGTTCGAGATAGCGCTCTGCGGCGCGTGACAGATTGGGGCGACGGTGGGTGGCATCCGCGGTAGCTCCAACGTTATGCGGGATGTGGTACCCGTCGTTGCGGATGCCGTCATCGCAGAGCCATACCGGTATGCAGGTTGCGCTACGATCCATTAGATCGATGCAGCCGGCATGCGTAATCGCTTGCGGCGGTGACCATGCTCGCCGAGGTTTCTGCTGTGTAACCAGCCATCTATTTCCCGCGAACACATGTGGCCGACAATCGGCTCGCTTCTCGTCCAGTAGCTTCGTTTCCGCTTCCCAATAGAGCCACCGAATGTCGAACGGCCGGTACGCGTAACGTACGAAGCCGCCATTCGCCGGCCCTCCTCGTGCAAGCAGGGTGCTGCGTACCGCGCGGGCATCGAACCGCGCCGTGGTCTTCATCACCACCGGATAGCGCCGCGCAATCTCCTCGTGGCCCACATTTGGGTCGAAGTAATCCGAAACGCGTGCACGGAGTCGGTCGAGGTCCGTGTCGACGAGAAATCCGTCACGGCTCGTCTTGATGCCCGGAAATGACACTGGGAACAGATTGGGGAGCGCCGGCCAATCGACCCAACCGTCGCTCATCGCCGTCGGAGCGAAGGGCAATCCAAGCGGCAGGACCGGCTTGATGTTTCCATAGAGCACGCCCGGCTCTTTCTCCGACGTCGCCGTAAGCATCCGAGGCTTGGCGTGCCCCCACAGGTGTCGAAAGGCAATTTCTCCGGCGGGTGCATGCTCGGCTCTGCGTACCAGCGTCGCGATTGCAGTCCCGACCTGGATGCCAACCGGATTACCCTCCGTCGAAAAGATGCTCGGGTCCGGCGACCCGTCCGGCGCCACCTTGCCGGTCTTGTACTTGTCTCCGTTCAGACAATCGATCCGAACTGCGTCAAATGCATCGAGGTAACGCTCCCGCATCCCGGTGAACGACAGCCCGTCCAGCCAGGAATAGTTCGAGATGAAACAGACCACACCCCGGCCAGTCTTCTCCGCGATGCGCCGCTCCGCCATGCGGAAAAAGCGGACATAGAGATCGTTCAGTCCCTGGCCCTCGGGTCGGCGGACCCGCTTCGTCGATCGGTAGGCTTGCGACAACTCCCGTTCTTCGTCCACCGCCATGCCCGCGAAGCCGTTGTAGGGCGGATTGCCGAGAATGACGAGAATCGGCCGAGCCCGCTTCACGCGATTCGCCCGGTCGCGCTCCGCCGCCATTTCGGGGAAGGCAACCAACTGCTTATCGTCATCCGTCGGCTCCCATCCGGTCAATGCGTTGGTGAGGTAAATCCCCGCACGTTCGGTGCCGTCATCGGCCAACGGCGCATCGAGACCCTGCATGGTCAGCCCGACCTGAAGATGGGCGACGACGAAGGGCGCAGGCATGATCTCGAAGCCGAACACGCGCTCCGTTGCCGCCTGCTTTACCCGCGCACCGGCAAGAGCACCCAGACCGCGGCCTTCGAGGTTGGCGGCGATGCGGCGCAGCACCTCCGCGAGATAAGCACCGGTGCCGCAGCACGGGTCGAGCACGTAGACGTTCTCCGCCGCCAACCCGTCCGCAATATCGAGGTCGTCCTTCAGCGCACGGTCGACGCGGGCGACCATGTAGCGGACGACCTCCGCCGGCGTGTACCAGACACCCAACTGCTTGCGCAGCTCGGGATCGAAGGCCTGGAGGAACGGCTCGTAGAAGTACGGCACCGCCTCCCCTTCATTGAATCGGGCGAAGAAAGCAGGCTGATCCACACGGTCGAGTGCCGCCGCGGTCCAGTCCAGTACTTCGACCAGACCAAGGGGTTGCAGCCGGCCGGGATCGGAAAGCTGCTGAAACAGCGCCCGCAATACCGGCGCACGCAAGTGCCACACCGCAGTGCGCCAGTCGAATGTCGAGGTGGCGTAGCCGGCGCCGGGCAGCGCTCCGTCGCCGGATTCCGCATCGGCGCGCGCCCACAGCACCTAGGCGGAGAACACACCGTAGAACAGCGTCTGCACCAGGGTCGAGTGGAAGAAACGCGCGCCTCTTTCACCCTCGAAGCGCGCTCCAAGAGCCTCTTCGAGTGCCGAACGGACCGCCTGGAGCGATGATTCGTCACCCGCCGCTTCGACCCGCGCGAGCCCATCTCGCGCATAGGAGGCCAGCAACCACGCCAAGTCCTTCGGTTCGGTCAGAGCGGCGCGATGCGACAGAGCGCGACACAGATACTCGCCAAGACCCGTGCCGATATTTCGGGCAAAGACGCGCGGTGCTTGCAGTCGGCGCTCGAATTCCGCCTCGCTGCCGGCAAGCCGGAACGATTCGAGTGTGGCTTCGCGACCCTGCGCATCGTCCCCGACCAGCATGAACTCGCGCAGGTTCGTCACCAACACCAGCCGATAACGGGTCCAGTACCGTCCGACCTGCTCGCGTACCGCCTGCGCCTGCACGTCCTCGTTGGAGGACTTCACCTCGACTACGCCGCGCTCCGGAACCTGCCCCTCGCGCGGCCGGCCCCGCTGCACCTGCTTCGCCGCGTAGAGGCCGAAGTCGGGATGCCCCGCGCCCTGATCGGCCAGCTCACCGACGCAGAATACTTTCGGTCTGAGCGTCGCACCGACCGCATCTAGCAGGTTCGCAAGTGGCCCGTAGCTCGACCGCTCCCCGGTTGCGCCGCCCGAGACGCGTGTCCGTCCGAGAGCGGCGAGATAGGTCTCGACCGCCGTGGTCAGCTTCGTATTCGTTCCGTTCATTCTTCATGTTGTCGCTGAACGCAACGCGGCGTGCAAGTTTCACCGTCATCGCAACTCGCCCTGGTCGTTCAGGTTGTCTCTCGTGTCTCCCACTCCCGGCCAGCTTGCGGCAATTTCGGCGTCAGCCGGTACACTCGACCGACGAACTCCGAAATCGCTCTTTCGGAGAGCAGGATCCAGCACCCCTCGTCGAAATGCCCCATCCGAAATAGCCGGAACATGAGCCGGCTCATGTCGATTGCCATATCCGAACAACGAGAGAACTCCAATGAAAATCGACGGTCAGTGCCACTGCGGCCGCGTGCGATATACCGCCACGGTCGACCCGGAGAACGCCAGCGTGTGCCATTGCACCGATTGCCAGGCGATATCGGGCAGTGCCTTTCGTACCACGATTCGGGTGCCCGACTCGGATTTCGAGATGACCGGCGAGACGAAGACCTACATGAAGATCGCGGCGAGCGGCAACGAGCGCACCCTGGTGTTCTGCCCGAATTGCGGCACGCAGATGCTCGGTATGCCGTCCGGCGACGGCCCCAAGCGCATCAGCCTCCGTCTCGGTACCTCGAACCAGCGCGCGCTTCTGCCGCCCAGGCGCCAAATCTGGTGCAACTCGGCCATGCCCTGGATCTACGACCTTGCCGGCGTGCGGAAGTCGCCGGAGCAGGACTGAGGAGCGGACATCGATCGACGGTGGGGTCCGGCGGCGTCCGGCCGGCGTGCACCGCCCATGCTTGCATGCCCTCGTGACTGCCTCACTCCGTCCCGGGAATCTTCCTCTGCCGGCGGATGATCAGCACCACCGCGATCACCGTCAGACACCAGAAGATCCAGCAGATCTCGTTGCGGACGAAGATGTCCAGGCTGCCGTGCGAGAGCAGCAGGGACTGGCGGAAGTTGTCCTCCAGCAACGGGCCCAGCACGAAGGCGATGAGGAAGGGAGCGGCGGGGATGTTGGCGCGCAGCATGCCGAAGCCCAGCAGGCCGATCAGCATCATCACCAGGATGTCGAACAGGTTGTTGTTGACCGCGTAGCCGCCGTAGACGCACAGCACCAGCACGATGGGGAACAGAATGTCGTCGTGGCGGTAGCGGTCCCAGTGCTCCTGCCCCGGGGTGTAAGGCGAGTGCGGCTGGGTGAACGACACGCACAGGAAGAACGGCCGGTCGCGGTCGTCCCGGGCCAGATCGAAGAGCTTCTGGGTGGCGAAGAACTCCACCTCGTCGTCGTAGTCGATCTGCAGGCTTCGCAGGCACGGCCCCGCTTCCACCACCGAGCTCAGGTCGGTCCCGGAGGAGATCCACTTCGGACCCTTCTCCCAGTCGGGAAGGAAGGAGAACGAGGCCGGGTACACGTCGGTGGTCAGCCGCTCCTCGAACCCGTGGAGCTGGTCGGGACCGATGAAATGCATCTTGCCGCACAGGATGGTGCGGTAGCCGAGCAGCGACAGGTAGTGCGCGAGGGTCGGGGTGTCGGCGGTGAACTCGGAGGCGTTGTCGAAGGCGCCAATCGAAGGCGCGAGGCGTCCGGCCAGCATCGAAAAGCGGGCCGGCGCGCAGAGCGGATAATTGCAGTAGGCGCTGTCGAACACCACGCCGCTGTCGGCCAGCGCCTCGATATGGGGCGTCTGGCAGACCGGATGCCCGTGGATGGGCAAGACGGGCGCACCCATCTGGTCCGACATCAGGAACAGGATGTTCGGTGCCCTCGCGCCCATTTCGATCCTCTCCCGGATTTCTCAGAACGGCTGCTTTTCGATGCGGGGCAAGTCGCCGATGTCCCCGAGCCACGGCTGCGCGGAGCGGTGCCAGAGGTGGCGCTTCGGGGCGAGCTGCTCGCGCTGGCGCACGGTGCCGCCGCGCAGTGCGATCCGTCCGGGGTCGTCGCCTTCGTCGCAGGCCCAGAGCTGGGTTCCGCAATTCGCGCAAAACGCCATCACCCGCCGGTTGCCGCTCTCGGCCGTCTTCACGTAGGTCTTCGGGGTTCCCGACACGAGGCAAAATCCCTCCGCCGATGTCGGCACGATGTGGCGGAACGTGGTCCCGGACATCGTCTGGCAGTCCGTGCAGTGACAGATCGCCACGTGCTCGGGGTTCACCTCCGCCTCGAAGGCGATCTCGCCGCAGTAGCAGGCGCCGTCAATCTTCATGGTTTCTCTCCTGTTTCGTTGACCACGGCTTCGAAGATGCGAGCGAACAGCGCACGCTCTCCGGCGGTTCCCACCGTCACTCGAATGCATCGGTCGAGGGGGGCGACCCCGGGCATGCGCACGAACACCCCTTCGTCCTGAAGCCGCGCCAGCAGGGCACGGGCATGGTCGCCGTCGCCGCCGGCGTCGATGGCGACGAAGTTGGTCGCCGACGGCACGGAGGCGAGACCCAGCCGCCGAGCGAGCGTGTGGTACTCGTTACGCCCGCGAGCGACTTCGTCGACCACCGAGGCGATGAACTCCGCATCGCCGAGCGACGCGAGTGCGCCGGCCTGCGCGATGCGATTCACCCCGAAGTGGTTGCGGATCCGGCCCAGGCCGCCGATGGTGCGGCTCGGGGCGATTGCGTACCCGATGCGGGCCCCGGCCATGCCGTGCGCCTTGGAGAACGTGCGCATGCGGATGACCCTGGGGTCGTCCGCATCGATCGGGAACACTGCCGATGCGGGCGCAAACTCGATGTACGCCTCGTCGAGCACGAGCAGCGTGGACTCCGGCAGCTCGTCGATGAACGCGCGCACCTGCGCCGCGTCGTGCCACGTCCCCATCGGGTTGTCGGGATTGGCGAGATAGACGAGCCGCGCTTCGGTCCTGCGCACCGCGTCGAGCAGGGCCTCCAGGTCGATTCGATCGTCGCGGTAGGGCACCGCCTCCAGCACCCCGCCGAAGCCCGCGACATGATAGTTGAAGGTCGGATAGGCGCCGAGCGAAGTGACCACCGGCATCCCCGGCTCGATGACCATCCGCACCACGTTGCCGAGCATCTCGTCGATGCCGGCGCCGAGCAGGACCTCGTCCAGGGAGACGCCGTGACGCGCCGCGATGGCATTGCGGAGATCGTACGCCTCGGGGTCGTTGTACCAGGCGATGTTCGCGACCGCTTCCCACATGGCCTCGACCGCCTTGGGCGAGACCCCGAACGCGCTCTCGTTGGCGCCCACCCGGACCTGAAATGCTTCGCCCCGTTGGCGCTCGAGCGTCTCGGGGCCGACGAACGGTATGGTCGAGGGCAGGCTGTCGACCAGCGTGGTAAACCGGGGCGCGGTGGTCATCGTCGTGCGCTCGAGCGAAAACGGGCGCGAGAATACCTTGCACGCACCGGCCGATCACGGGATTCGGCGGACGCGGTGGAGCACTGTGGCGCCACCGCTGCGGCCGCTCCCTCGCGTCATACGCGGTCGCGCCGCATCAGGCGGACGCCGCCCACCTCGGTGGAGAATCCGTGTCGTTCGTAGAACGGGCCGACGTCGGGCAGGCAGTAGAGCTCGAAATGCCTGACGCGAGCCAGGTCGGGATGCTCGAGGACCAGCTTGATCAGGTGATCGCCGAGCCCCTTGCCGCGGTGTGCATCGGCGACGATCACGTCGAAGACGAGCGCCTTGAATGTATAGTCGGTGATGACTCTCGCGAAACCGATCAGATCGCCAGCGTCGTCAGTGAGTCCGATGCAGATCTGCGATCCCTCCACGCAACGCCGGGTCTCTTCCAGCGAGCGGTGCGAGGTCCACCACTCGCGGGCGAAGAATCCGTGAAGCTGCGCGATCCGAGTCTCGTCGAGCTCGTAGACGATGTGCATGGTCGAGCCTGGAGTCTGGTGCCTCGGTACCCCGATGTTGGTCGTGCGAAATCGGAACCACGTGCGGTCTGTCCCGAACCGGCGGCGCCTATCCCGCCATCCGTCCTTGAAGCCGGCCGATTGCTTCGCGAGCGGTGACGATGGGGATGCCTTCGACGTTGCCGAGAGCCAGCAGGTCACCCATGCTGCCGGAAACGAGCAAGTCCGCTTCGCCGGCGACGGCCGTCGCCGGTATCGGATTGTCCTTGGAGTCCGGCGACACATCCACCTCCGGCAAGTCGGACAATGGTCACTCCCGCTTGCCTGGCGGAACCGCCGCGGTACCGGGCGCTCGTATGAGCGCGTCAGGCTGGCCGATGCCCTCAGAACCCGCTCGATTTCCGGACCGGAGTCGAACAGGCAATTGAACGTGTTGACCGTCTGCCGCAGCCAGAGCGCCTGATCGCGCAGCTTGATGAAATCGTGCTGAAGCGCGTCCTGCTGCAACTGTGTCTCCGTTCTCCTCGCGAAGTACGAGCAGGATGCTGTCAGCCACGGTGTCGCGAAATTCCCGCACCTCATCCTCAAACGACCCTGATCCATCAGCGTCCCGGGTCGACGTACGGTATTCTGTGCCGGGCGCTGCCTCCGGGTGCTTCCATTGCGCCGTGCGAGGATAACTCGCCATGAGTCACGTCGATCGATCATCCGGGCGCCGTACCGTTGGACCGGTCGGTTCTGGTTGCCCGCCGGGTCAGGGGGAGCCGGACGCGGAATGCGAATTGGGCCATCCGGTGGACAGTGGACCCACCTTGCGCCCCCCCGACGCTAATCGGAGAACGAGACACATGAAGACTGCCCGCACTTTCGGCTGTGCCGCCCTCGTCGTGACGTTGACCGCATGTGGAGGGAGCGACATGGCCCGGGACATGCCATCGGCCGACGAGCAGATGCGATTCGAGCGGGTCACGCACTTCGACGGACAGGTGCTGCACGTGGACCTGCCCCGTGGCGACGGCACCCGGGACCGGTTCAATGCGGTCCGGGACGAATGGTATAGCTGGTCCTACGTTCCGGCGATTCTCAACCATGCGGGGCGGCGCTGGACACTCGGAAAGACGACCGCCACCCACACCTCGCTCGTCTACGCGCTGGTGAGCTGGAACGACGACGACCCCACGGACTACCTGGCCGCGGGCTGGTGGCTGCGGTTCCCCGGCCGGTATTCGTTTCGCCGAGACCTTTCGTTGCTCGACGCCGAGGGCGACGCGTTCATCGACGGCCCGGAGCTCGACATCTCGAATCCGCCCCGGCTTCCCGAGGCGGGACAGGCCACCTATACCGGCGGCGCGGGAGGCTTCTACCGGTACCGGGACGGTAGCGGCGCGACGGACGCGGCCGAGCACATCGAGGAGTTCAGCGCAACGATGGTGATCACCGCGGACTTCTCGGACAACACCATGTGGGGTTGCCTGGGCTGCGTCGGAGACCTCGTGCTGGAGCGCGAGCACCTGTATGCCCTTCTGCGACGCCGGCCGGGGGAGCTGACGGCGCTGCCGACGGACTACGAGCTGCGCTTCGGCGTCACCGACCTCACTTCCCGCGGAACGTTCGTGGGCACCGACGTGACGGTCGTGCACCCGGAGCGGACGGTGACGGAGTCGAGCGGGTACTGGGACGGTCGCCTGTCCAACCAGCCGGACGCCGACGGCAATCCCAGGCTGGTGGCGGGGAAGTCGGACGTGCAGTTCGTCGAAGACGACGGGAGCGAGGGCCAGTTCCGGAGCCTGTTCACTGCCGTGGGCGAATCGCTCCTTCCACCCGATACGAGCCTGGATCCCTGAGCCGTCGGAGTACGACGCTACGGCCGGTTTCAGCTCTCGTCCGTCGAGAACGCGCCTCCGGCGGCGTCCGCCGTCACCCGCGACCCCTTCATCGGATGGACGCCGAACCTGCGCGAGAAGAACCTCCCCCTCGTCATCCACAATCCGAGGTTCCTCATCCTGCCCTGGATCACGATCCCCAGCCTGGGCTCGCACATCCTCTCGCTCGTGCGCCGGCAACTGCCACTGGACTGGACCGAGCGGCTGAGGAGTAGCACGCGGCCGTCATTCAGTCCTTTGCAAACTCGAGCAGCAGGTCCTTGGCGTCGACGGACTGTCCCGCCGTCACGTGCAGAGTCGCCACGGTGCCGCCCCGTTCGGCGTGCAGAGCCGTTTCCATCTTCATCGCTTCGATGGTCATCAGCAGGTCGCCCGCGACCACGTCCCGCCCTTCGGCAACCGCCATCGACGCCACCACTCCCGGCATCGGCGCCGCGACGTGGCAGGGGTCGGCGGGGTCCGCCTTCGGCCGCCGGACGACCGACGCTGTCGCCTCGCGGTTCGCCACCATGACCGAGCGCGGCTGGCCGTTCAGCTCGAAGAACACCCGAACGTTGCCTTCCTCGTCGATCTTGCCGATGGCGAGACAGCGAACCACCAGGGTCAGCCCCCGATCGAGCTCGAACGAGACCTCGCGCCCCGGCGGCAGTCCGTAGAAGAACACCTCGGTCGGCAGCGCCGACACCGGACCGTACTTTTGACGCCGTTCGGCGTAGTCCTCGAACACCTTGGGGTAGAGAAGGCAGGAGTACAGCTCTTCCTCCGACAGCGACCAGCCGGTCGCCGCCTCCGCCCTCGCACGCTCCGCCTCCAGATCCGCCGGAGGAAGCATCGCGCCCGGACGCCCTTCAATCGGCTTTACCCCCTTCAGAATCTTGCGCGCGAGCGGCTCCGGGAATCCGCCCGGCATCCGACCGAGCTCGCCGCGGAACAACCCCACCACCGACTCCGGGAACGCGATGTCGCGTTCCGGGTCCTCGACATCGGCCCGGGTCAGCCCTCCCGAGACCATCACCAGCGCCAGGTCGCCCACCACCTTCGAGGTCGGCGTCACCTTCACGATGTCGCCGAACATCCGGTTGACCTCGGCGTACGCGCTCGCCACCTCGTGCCAGCGCTCGGCGAGACCGAGCGAGCGGGCCTGCTCGCGCAGGTTCGTGAACTGTCCGCCCGGCATCTCGTGCAGGTACACCTCGGAGGCAGGCGCCCGCATGTCGGTCTCGAACGCCGCGTACTGCGCGCGCACCGCCTCCCAGTAGTCGGAGATCTCCCGGATGCGGGCGGGGTCGAGCCCGGTGCCGCGCGGCTGGCCGCGCAGCGCCTCCACCACCGCGCCGAGGCAGGGCTGGGAGGTGAAGCCCGAGAGGCTGTCCATCGCGAGATCGACGGCATCGACACCGGCGTCCACCGCGGCCAGCACGCTCGCCGCCGCGATGCCCGACGTGTCGTGGGTATGGAAGTGCACCGGAAGCCCGGTTTCGTGCCTGAGCGCCTGCACCAGCTCGCGGGCGGCGGCGGGCTTCACGAGCCCCGCCATGTCCTTGATGCCGAGAATGTGGGTGCCGGCGTCGCGAAGCTCGCGGGCCGTGCGCAGATAGTAGTCGCGGTCGTACCGGCTGCGGCCCGGATCGTGCAGGTCTCCGGTGTAGCAGATGGCCGCCTCGCAAATGCGCCCCGACTCCAGCACCGCGTCGATCGCGATCCGCATGTTCTCGACCGAGTTCAGGGGGTCGAAGATGCGGAAGAGGTCGATTCCGGAGGCTGCGGCGCGGCCGACGAATCCCTGCACCACGTTGTCCGGATAGTTGGTGTAGCCGACCGCGTTCGAGGCGCGCAGCAGCATCTGGAGCAGGATGTTGGGGATGCGCGCGCGCAGCCGCCGCAGCCGCTCCCACGGACACTCGCCGAGGAAACGCAGCGCCACGTCGAACGTTGCGCCCCCCCAGCATTCGATGGAAAACAGGCCCGGGAGATTGCGTGCGTAGGCCGCCGCAATCCGCTCCATGTCGTGGGTGCGCATGCGGGTGGCGAGCAGCGACTGGGGCGCGTCGCGCATGGTGGTGTCGGTGACGAGGACACGGGTCTGGTCCCGTAGCCAGTCCGCCACCGCGGCCGGCCCTTCCGCATCGAGCAGCGCCTTGGCGCCGCCTGCGGATGATTCGGCAAGGAGCTCGGGTGCGCGCGGGTTGTGGGCGTGGGCCGGAGGCGGCGGCCGATCCCTGACCTCCGGATGACCGTTGACGGTGACCTCGGCGATATAGCGAAGGAGCCGGCTGGCCCGGTCGCGGGGGCGGGTGAACTCGAGCAGCGCGGGATTGTCGTCGATGAAGCGCGTGGTGAACTTTCCACTGCGAAACGCCTCGTCGTCCACGAGCCGCTCGAGGAATGCGATGTTGGTCGCGACCCCGCGGATGCGGAACTCGCGCAGCGCGCGCCGCATGCGGTCGATGGCCCCTTCGCGCGACGGCGCCCATGCGGTGACCTTCTCCAGCAGAGAGTCGTAGTGCCGCGTGATGACCGCGCCGGTGTAGGCGGTGCCGCCGTCGAGGCGGATTCCGAATCCGGTCGCGACCCGGTACGCGGTGATCCGTCCGTAGTCGGGAATGAAGCGGTCGAGCGGGTCTTCGGTGGTGATCCGGCACTGCACCGCGTGGCCGCGCAGCGCGACGGCGTTCTGCGGAGGGCAGGCGTCGTTCGGTCCCTCGCCGATGGCCGCTCCCTCCGCGATGCGGATCTGGGCGCGCACCAGATCCACGCCGGTGACCTGCTCGGTCACCGTGTGCTCCACCTGGATGCGGGGATTCACCTCGATGAAGTGGAAGCGCCCGGTGTCCATGTCGTGCAGGAACTCCACCGTGCCGGCGTTGAGGTAGTCCGCCTCGCGGGCGATGGCGAGGGCGTATCCGGTCAGCTCGTCGCGCTGCGCCGCAGAGAGGCCCGGGGCGGGGGCGCACTCGACGATCTTCTGGTTGCGTCGCTGCACCGAGCAGTCGCGCTCGAAGAGATGCACGATGCGCCCGCCGGCGTCGGCGAGCACCTGGACCTCCAGGTGCCGGGCCCGCCGGATGAATCGCTCCAGGTAGATCTCGTCCTTGCCGAACGCGGCGGCCGCCTCGCGCCGTGCCGCGAGCAACGCCGCTTCGAACCGCTCGGCACTGTCCACCTCGCGCATGCCGCGCCCGCCCCCGCCCCAGCTCGCCTTGAGCATGCCGGGGAATCCGACTTCTTCGGCCAGCTTCAGCGCGGTGCGCGGGTCCGCGGGCAGTGCGCCGGTTGCGGGAACGGTCGGTACGCCGGCCGCCGCGGCAATGGCCCTCGCGGAGACCTTGTCGCCGAGCCGGCGCAGCGTATCCGGTCGCGGCCCGATGAAGGCGATTCCCTCCTTCTCGCAGGCCTCGGCGAACTCCGGCGATTCGGACAGGAATCCGTAGCCCGGGTGGATGGCGTCGGTTCCGGTGTCGACCGCGACCCGGACGATCTCGTCGAATGCGAGGTAGGCGGAGATCGGGCCCTTCCCTTCGCCGATCCGGTACGCCTCGTCGGCCTTGGAGCGATGCAGCGCGAGGCGGTCCTCGTCGGCAAACACCGCGACCGTGGCCTTCCCCATCTCGTTGGCCGCACGAAGGACCCGGATCGCGATCTCGCCGCGATTCGCCACCAGGATTTTCGAGAACCTGCCCACCGATGCCTTGCTCCCGTAGACACATGTCTCCGCCCTTACTACACTTCTACAGACGGCTCCACAAGCACGGTTGACAAATGCCGCAATCCACCGACTCTGACGCAACCGTACCCGAGCCCAATAAACTCGGTCCACCCGCTGCGTCCCGAACAACCGATGGCCAAGGGCCAATGCCAACTTCCCCCAACCCGCAGTCTCCACCACTGAATCGCGGAAAAAATCCCCTGCTCTATGAACTCGCGGAGGTGGTACGGATCGTCCGCGAAAGGTGGACTACGAAGCCGCAAGAGATATCGCAAGAGAGTCCGGAGAAACGCAGCAAAAGTAGCATGGCGTCAGGAGAATTCTGGAGAAGCTTCGGGTATGCTTTAGCGGGTGCCGCAACCTACATTGCATGCTTATTTTTAGTACGAGGAAGTATACCAATCTACCCCAAAGTCACTGCGGCCGCCACTAGCGCTGCGGCAGCCTCAGGAATCACTCTTGACCAAGTGATTAATATAGTCATTTTGATCGCGATACTATTGGCACTATTGTTCGCATTTATTCTGAGTAAAATCGAAAAGAATAGAGGTCCAGTAGCCTTATATCTTGAAGGAGTCGCATTGCCGGCCATTACCGTTCTGATAATTCGCTATTCACTCGGAATCGAATTTAACTAGGTGCAAAGAATCATGGCGATCAGGACAATTATTTTTCTGACTTCGGTTGTATCAATTATTGCCCCTTTGGTCGCACATAGCCAAGACTGGTTCCGTGTGCGCGACATCTCGGAGACACCGATCATCACCAAGGCGAAGTGGGCAGCTCAATGGCTCCTGGCACCCAAAGAACTAGATCGTGTACGCAACCTTTACGGTTATGAGCTCAATACCACCTGTGAGTCGTTGGTAACTGCACAAGAGAGTAGTGATGGCGCACCGCCCACACCATTGAGCGACGTTGACATCGGCATTGGTGCACTCGTAGTTGTTTCTCCACAATCTGAAGATGCCAGAGCATTGAAACTTGGAGAACCCGACGATCGAGAAACCGTGGGAACGGTGTCGATGTTGTGCCAAATTGCTCGGGATCCATCCACTAATCAGAGCAGCCAAACTGGAGATCTCGCTTCTCAACTGAGACGTTGCGAGGAGGATGGTATCGAATGTTATGTTGCGACGGGTTTGATGGTTCCGTTAGACGGTACAAGTCCGGTGCGACGGTTCTGGACGGAGTCGGGCATTGTGGAGCGAAATGTGTCCCAAGGCTGGGTACGAATCAACGAAGATTGGACGAGAAACCATCTACAGAGTGGGAATGGCGAAGCGCTTTCCTCGAATGATGCCGTTTCGCCAGACAGTAACGTCTACATCTATAGAAACGATACAACCAATGAGGTTGTAGGAGTATTGCCACCTCGTTCCAGAGTTAGGGTACTTGCGCAACACGGCCCAGAGAACTGGGCGAGCATTATTCCGTCACATACAAACTGACACCCACTCCGAAGAAGCATTCCTCCGACATGCGGGTGGAATGTTGCACCAAGCGCTCAGCCCGTCCCTGTACCGCTTGCTCACTTCGTTACGGACTACACTCAGTACGGCCCGGGCACGATGGGGCTGCCGTCGGTGAAACGCCCGAATCGGAAGCGCGCGAGGTCGAACCCCGTGGGGCGGCCCAGCACCAGGTCGGCGAGGACCCGGCCCACACCCGGCCCGATCCCGAATCCGTGTCCGCTCATGCCGGTCCCGATGAACAGGCCCTCGAGCGCCGGCACCTCGCAGATGTAGGGCACCGCATCGGGCGTCACGTCGATCATCCCGGCCCAAATTTCCGCGAGACCGACCTCGTGCAGCCAGGGCACCCGGCGCGGCATCCGTTCGGCGAGGCGCCGCCGGACCTCCTCCGACGGTGGCGGATTGACCACCCGCATCCGTTCGAACGGTGTGACCTCGTCCGCGGACCAGCGCGACTTGGAACCCCACGCGCCCGGGTAGCCCGCCGGCGGCTTCAGTCTGAGGCGCATGTCCTTGGCCGAGAGCCTCAACAGCGAGAAGAACTTCGTGAAGTACTTGAACGAACGCGGGCATATGTAGTGTTCCGCGAAATCCCCGGACGAGACGGTATAGCCGCCGTCCTCGCGCCGGCGCAGCGTGAACCCCGGCGCGTTGACGTTCGGAAGGCCACGATCCGGCGCGGGGTTGGTACGGCCCACGGTGGAGCGCACGACGAGTTGCGGCAGGTCGATCCCCGCGTTGCCCGCGAAGTACGTGGACCATGCTCCGCCCGCGAGCACGACCCGGTCGGCCCGTACCGATCCGAGCTCCGTTTGGACACCGCGAACCTGACCGCCCGCCGTCTCGAGGGTGCGAACGGCGCAGTTCTCCGTGACGGACACCTGGAGCCGGCGCGCCGCGCGCGCGAGCGCCGGCACCGCGACGAAGGGCTCCGCACGCCCGTCGCTCGGAGTCAGCATCCCGCCGACCCATCTTCCTTCCACCCCGGAAGCCACCTCGCGCGCCTCGTCGGCCGAAAGCATCCGGGTGTCGAGCTGATGTTCCCTAGCGAGGTCGTGCCACTGCTCGTACTTGGCAAGCTCCCGCTCGTCTTCCGCCAGATACACGCAGCCCGCGGCAGTGAACGTGAGGTCGCTCTCCCCGGTCTCCTCGGCCAGACCCCGCCAGATCCGATTCGACTCCATCATGATCGGCAGCTCGTACCGGTCTCGCCCCTGCTGGCGTACCCAGCCCCAGTTGCGGCTCGACTGCTCCCCTGCGACTCGCCCCTTTTCGATGAGCGCGACCCGGACTCCCTGCTTCGCGAGGAACCAGGCGGTCGAGGTACCGATGACCCCCGCGCCGATCACCGCGACATCGACCGCATCCGGAAGCGGATCGGAGAACGCGACTGGTGTGGACTCCGAGATCATCGGCATGAGATACCCCCGAAGGACGACGACTTTCGAGCCACGCCGGAGCATCGCAGAAAACGGGCTGTCAGCGGTAGATTCGCTCGGTGGGATTGGTGGCGTTATCGGAGGCGCCTCGATAGAGTGCCGAGCCGCGTGGAGTTCGGAGCACCGCGGAAACACGCGAACTTCACGAAGGCTTCGGCGCGATTCTCGCGATTCGACCCCGACCGCCGGGACCGGGATTCGGTGCACGCGGACAACCCCGCCGACACCGAGCACCCGGAACATGCACGTTCGCAACGAGATTCCGTACACCGGACCGACGTACCGCCCGACCAGATTCGAAGGAGACGCCCATGCTGTTCGACGTTCGCACCTACACCTGCCGGCCCGGCACCATCGCCAATCACCTGACACTCTACGCGGAGAAGGGCCTGACCCCGCAGACCCGCCATCTCGGCGAACCCCTGTTCTACGGCACCTGCGAGACCGGCGACCCGAACCAGTATGTCCACATCTGGGTCTACGAGAACGCGGCCGACCGCGAGACCAAGCGCGCCGCCATGTGGGCGGACCCGGAGTGGCTCGAATATGTAGCGGCGAGCGGCGAGGCCGGCTGGCTCGAACGGCAGGAGAACAAGCTGATGGTGAACGCGCCGTTCTTCGAGTCGAGCGTGCGACCGAAATGAGGGTGGTTCGGGGCGCTCGCCTCGACTACCGCGAGACATTGCCCCGGCCGTCCATCTCCGCTCCCTCGAATCTCATCGCGCGAAGCCGCCCCTTGCGGCAATTCGTCGTGATCGATTCGCGGGCGTTGCGTGGCGATTGGGTCGCTCCGGGCGCGAAACCCCGGACCGGAATCGTGCCAGGGCAGCTCCGATCGCCTGACGCCGCGAGAAGTCGCTCCCGCCCCTGAAACATCACCGGCACCGCATTGGACTTCGCACTGACCGACGACCAGCGTGCGATCGACGAGAGCGTGCGCCGCATCGCCGCGCGGTTCGGCGACGACTACTGGCTCGCGCGGGACCGCGACAGCGCGTTCCCGCACGCGTTCCGCCGTGCGGTCGCCGAAGGCGGCTGGCTCGGCATCGCGATGCCGGCCGAGCACGGCGGGAGCGGCCTCGGGCTGACCGAGGCGGCGGTGATGATGCATGCAATCACGGACTCCGCCGGGGCGATGAGCGCGGCCTCCGCGATTCACCTCAACATCTTCGGGCCGATGCCGATCGTGGTTGCCGGCACCGATGCGCAGAAGGCGCGCTTCCTCCCCCCGCTCATCGCCGGAGACGAGGTCTGCTGCTTCGGAGTGACCGAGCCCGACGCCGGGCTCGACACCGGCCGCATCACCACCTTCGCCCGCCGCGACGGACGAGGCTACGTGGTCGACGGGCGAAAGATGTGGACCTCCACCGCCCAGGTTGCGGACAGAATCCTGTTGCTGGCCCGCACCACGCCGCGCGACCGGTGCCGGCGCTCCACCGACGGACTCACCCTCTTCTACACCGCCCTCGACCGTGAGTGCGTGGAAGTGCGCGAGATCGAGAAGATGGGCCGCGGCAGCGTCGACACGAACGCGTTGTTCGTCGACGGCCTGCGGGTTGCGGAGGAGGATCGCATCGGCGGGGAAGGCGATGGGTTCCGCCTCCTGCTGCACAGCCTGAACCCCGAGCGGGTGCTGGTCGCGGTGGAGGCGGTAGGCATCGGCCGGCAAGCAGTGGCTCGCGCGGCCCGCTATGCGAAGGAGCGCGTGGTGTTCGATCGCCCCATCGGGCAGAACCAGGGCGTTGCGCACCCGCTCGCCGAGAGCTGGATCGAGCTCGAGGCGGCGTGGCTCCTCGCGATGCGCGCCGCCTGGACGTACGACAACGGTCAGCCGGCCGGCGCGCACGCGAACGCGGCGAAGTACTTCGCAGGCGAGGCCGCGTTCCGCGCCTGCGAGCGCGCGGTGATGGCCCACGGCGGCATGGGCTACGCGAAGGAGTTCCACGTCGAGCGGTTGATGCGCGAGGTGTTCATCCCGAGGATTGCGCCGGTGAGTCCCGAGATGATCCTCAACTACATCGCCGAGCGGGTGCTCGGGCTGCCGAGGTCGTACTGACGGCGGGAGACACGGCCGACTGACCCGCCTGTGCCCCGATTTCCTTCCACCGGGAGCGAGCACATCGTTCGCGATCTTCCGACTCGGGATGGAATTTCACGAACCGACGTGTTGCGGATCGCACGAGTACCGTATGATCGGACCCGAAATCGGACCGTATTCGAGGCAACCGAATGACGACATCGATAGTGAGCCTGAGCGAGTTCAAGGCCAGGGCGGCGCAAATGCTCTCCGAAATGAAGGCCGCCGAGCACCCGATCATCCTTACCCAGCGTGGTGCCGCCAGTGCCGTCGTCCAGGACTACCGGGCCCACCAGCGTCTCCAGAATGCGCTGCTGATGCTGAAGCTCATGGTGCAGGGAGAGGCCGATGTCGCGCAGGGGCGGACGACCGCACAGGACCGGGTGTTCGCAGACATCGAGGCCCGCTTGAAAGCCACCACGGATGGCTGACTTCCAGGCCCTGTGGACAGACGCGGCGAGACTCGACCTCGAACGAATCGTCGAGTTCATTGCCGAGGAGAATCCGGCGAATGCCCTCACCGTGCTCGCGCGATTGGAGCGGCGTTGCCAGGCCCTTGCCGCACTGCCGGAACGCGGCCGCATCGTTCCCGAGGCGAGAGCGGTGGATGTCCTCACCTACCGGGAGCTGATTGAAGGGCCAAGGCGGATTGTCTATCGACACGACGTCGATCGCGTCCACGTCATGGCGGTCCTTGAAGCTCGCCGGGATCTGTCCGGTCAATTGCTTGAACGGCTGGTTCGCTGAACCACGGTGCATGCGCGCCGAGAGCGGAATCGTTTCATGGCAGACCTGACCCAGGCATCGAACGGACCCCTTGCGGGGATGCGGGTCGTGGACCTCACGACCATCCTGCTCGGCCCGGTCGCCACCCAGATGCTCGGCGACCTCGGCGCGGACGTCATCAAGGTCGAGTCGCCCGATGGCGACGCGGTGCGCGGCGCCGGACCGCCGCCGGTCGAGGATCGGATGGGCGCGATCTTCCTCACCAACAACCGCAACAAGCGCGGCGTGGTGCTCGATCTCAAGCACCCGTGCGGCCTGGAGGCCATGATGCGGCTCCTGGAGAGCGCGGACGCGTTCGTGCACAACATGCGCCCGCAGGCGATCGACCGGCTCGGGCTCGACTACCGGGCGGTGAGCGCGCGCAATGCGTCCATCGTCTACTGCGGGGCCTGGGGTTTCCGCCGCTCGGGTCCCTACGGGCACAAGCCCGCCTACGACGACATGATCCAGGCGGTCTCGGGGCTCGCGGCGCTCCAGGCGGTGAACGACGAGCCGCGCTACGTCACCTCCGTGGTCGCCGACAAGGTGACCGGGCTGCACGTCGCGGTCGCGGTGCTCGCGGCCCTGCTGCACCGCGCGCGCACCGGCGAAGGCCAGTGCATCGAGGTGCCGATGTTCGAGACGCTGGTCGGCTTCAACATGTTCGAGCACCTCTACGGGAAGACCTACGAGCCGCCGCGGGGCTCGATGGGCTACCCTCGCGCGCTCTCGCCGGACCGTCGCCCCTACCGCACCCGGGACGGCTGGATCGGCGCCCTCCCCTACACCGACTGCCAGTGGGCGGCGCTGTTCGAGATCGCGCAACGGCCGGACCTTGCCGAGGATCCGCGGTTCTCGAGCCTGCCGAGCCGCCTCGCGCACATCGACGAAGTCTACGCGATGCTCGGGGAGCTGCTGGCCGAGCGCACCACCGCCGAGTGGCTCGAAGCGTTCGACGCGGCGAACATTCCGTCCATGCCGGTCAATCGACCAGACGATCTCGTCGAGGACCCCCATCTCGCCGCGACCGGCTTCTGGCAGACACTGGAGCATCCGGATCTGGGGACGTTGCGCTTCCCGAACGTCGCGGCGCGGTTCTCGAAGACTCCCGGCGCAATCCGCCGCGCCCCGCCGAGGCTCGGCGAGCACAGCGTGGAGGTGCTCGGCGAGATCGGCTACGAGCGGGCCGAGATCGACGCGCTCGTCGAGGCGGGGATCACCTCGGACGGATCACGGCGCGGCTGACCGGGGTCCAGCGGCCGGGGCGCGCAGCAGCAAACCGTGGCCGGCCGTCAGGAGAGTTCGGCATGGGCAACATCACACCGCCGACCGCACCTCTGCTATTGCGGCACCCAGCTACCCCACAAGCGCCTGGAAGCGCGCCTGAGCGCGTTTCTCGGGATGGAGGACACGATCCTGTTCCCGAGCTGCTTCGACGCGAACGCGGGGTTGTTCGAGGCCATGCTCGGTCCCGAGGACGCCATCGTCTCCGATGCGCTGAACCACGCCTCCATCATCGACGGAGTGCGCCTGTGCAAGGCGAAGCGGTATCGCTACGCCAACGGCGACATGGAGGACCTCGAAGCGAAGCTCATCGAGGCCGCCGGCGCACGCCATCGTCTGATCGCCACCGACGGGGTGTTCTCGATGGACGGCTACATCGCCGACCTGCCGGCCATTTGCGATCTCGCCGAACGATACGACGCGGTGGTGATGGTCGACGACAGCCACGCGGTCGGCTTCGTCGGCGCGAACGGGCGCGGCACGCCCGAGCACTGCGGGGTCGAGGGGCGCGTGGACATCCTGACCGGAACGCTCGGCAAGGCGCTCGGTGGCGCCGCCGGCGGCTACGTCTCGGCCCGGAAGGAGGTCGTGGGATGGCTGCGCCAGCGCGCCCGCCCCTACCTGTTCTCCAACACGCTCGCCCCGGTCATCGCCCAGACCAGCCTGAGCGCACTCGACCTGCTGGCGGGTTCGGCCGAGCTGCGCGAGCGCCTGTGGCGCAACACCGGCCACTTCCGCGCGGAGATGACGGCGCTCGGGTTCGAGCTTCTGCCCGGAGAGCACCCGATCGTGCCCCTGATGCTGCGCGATCCGAAGCTCGCGCAGGAGTTTGCCGACCGGCTTCGCGACAAGGGCGTGCTGGTGTCCGCGTTCTCCTTCCCCGTGGTTCCGCGCGGGCAGGACCGAATCCGCACCCAGATGTCGGCGGCGCACGGCGTGGAGGACCTGGACCGTGCGATCGCCGCATTCGCGGAGGTCGGGCGTGATCTGGGAGTGATCGACCAGAACGTCAGGCGGAGTATCTGAAATGTTTTCGCTCGAGGGACACACGGCCGTCGTGACCGGCGGCGCCAGCGGCATCGGTCGCGCCACGGCGCGGATGCTGTCCGGTGTCGGCGCAAACGTCGTCGTCGCCGATATCGACGAAGAGGCAGGCGTGCGGGTCGCCGAAGAATTGAGGGCCAGCGGCACCGGGGCCCGGTTCGTGAGGACCGACGTGTCCGAAGCGAGCGATGTCGATGTCATGGTCGAATCCGCCACCGGCCAGTTCGGATCGATCGAGATCCTGATGCACTTCGCCGGCGTCGGCATGGAGCGGCATGCGCTGGACACCAGTCGCGAAGAATGGGATCGAATCATCGCCGTCAATCTCACCGGCAGCTTCCTGGTCATGCAGGCCGCGGGCGCGGTCATGGTCGAGGCGGGATACGGCCGGATCGTGTCGATGGCCTCGGCCGCGGGGGAGCGCGGCGGCACCGGACGCACCGCCTACGGCGCGTCGAAGGGAGGCGTCGCGGCGATGACCCGCGTCATGGCGATGGAATGGGCGAGGCATGGGGTGACCGTCAACACGCTGGCGCCGGGGGCCATCGACACTGCGCTGGTGAAGAAGATGCACGACGCGGAAACCCGCCGCGCCTATCTGCAGTCCATTCCGATGGACCGCTACGGCGTCCCGGACGAGGTGGCGGCGGCGGCCGTCTATCTGGCCCTGCCTGGGTCGAGCTACATCACCGGAGTGACCTTTCCCGTGGATGGCGGCTTTATCTCCAGCGGCGTCATCAAGCGCGACTGAAGCGCCGGCCGCGGCACCGGTTGGATACCCTGAGGGGCGCGGGCTCGAAATTCAGCCGCCGAGGGCGCCCCCTGCACCATCAGGTGCCTGTCCCGAATTGACGGGTCCGACCACGCCCACCGGCGCCGGGTTCATCAGGACGTGTCCGGGTTGGTCAGCGACGCGGGCGAGCCATTCGCCGACGGCAGGATAGTTCGAGAGGTCGATTCCCGCCTCGCCGGCCACGTGGGTATAGGCATAGAGCGCGATGTCCGCGATGTTCATCGCAGCCCCGCCGAACCAGTCCGATTCGCCCAGGTATCCCTCCATGACCGAGAGCGCGGCGCGGCCCCCCTCCTGCTTGCCCGAGAGCTGGGACCGTTGCGCGTCGGTCATCCGGATGTGCTGGATCCAGTGGCGCGCGACCGCGATGCAGGGCTCGTGACTGTACTGCTCGAAGAACATCCACTGCAGGGTGGTGGCGCGGGACAGCCGGTCGGACGGGAGGAAGCACGAGCCTTCGGCGAGATAGAACAGAATCGCGTTGGACTCCGCGATGCACATGCCGTCCTCCAGCTCCAGCACCGGAATCCGTCCGTTGGGGTTCCTTGCGAGGAACTCCGGGGTCCTGGTCTCGCCCTTCAGGATGTCGACCTCGATACGCTCGTAGGTCAGACCCAGATGAGCGAGCAGCAACCGCGGCTTGTAGCCGTTGCCGGACAAGTGGTTGTCGTGGAGTCGAAGCATCCGCGGGTCCTCGTTGACAGTGACCGGTACACAGAATCGGAATTCGGACTGCCATTGACGAGTGGCGCATTGGCCGAATCCCGGTAAGATCGCGCCACGATGTCTGCTCACCCCCCGCATTCCACCGTCGTCGCATTGGCCTACGACGATCTTTGCACCTTCGAGTTCGGCTGCACCTACGAGATCTTCGGTCTCTCCCGGCCGGAGCTGGACCGGCCCTGGTACCGATTCGAGGTCTGCGCGGCCGAGCCCGGACCGTTGAGGGCGGCCGGCGGACTCGCCGTTCGTGCGCCCCACGATCTCGACCTCGTCAAGCGCGCCGACACCGTCATCGTACCGGGATGGCGGAGCCCGGACGCACCCGTCTCCCGGCCCTTGCTGGATGCGCTCGCTCGCGTGGCGGAGCGGGGTGGGCGCCTCGTCTCGATTTGCTCGGGGGTATTCGTGCTGGCGGCAGCGGGAGTGCTCGACGAGCGGCGCGCCACCACGCACTGGCGCTACGCCGAGACGCTGGCGCGGCGCTATCCCCGCATCGAGGTCGATCCGGACGTGCTCTACGTCGACGAAGGGCAAGTCCTGACCTCGGCCGGCAGCGCCGCGGGACTGGACCTCTGTCTCCACATCGTGCGCCGCGACCACGGCACGGCCGTCGCCAACTCGGTCGCCCGACGGCTGGTGCTGGCACCGCACCGAGACGGCGGTCAGCGTCAGTTCGTCGACATGCCGGTCGCTTCCCCGCTCGAATCGAGAAGGTTGGCGGCATTGCTCGACTGGCTGCCTGCCCACATCGACCAGCACCTGAGCGTCGGCGACCTCGCCCGCCATGCGGGCATGAGTCTGCGCACGTTTCAGCGCAGAATCCGGGAATCGACGGGAACGGCGCCGAGCGACTGGCTGATTCGGCAAAGGGTGGCCCGCGCCCGCCACCTGGTGGAGACCACGGACCTGACCATCGAGCAGATCGCGACACGCTCGGGCTTCCGCGCCGTCGAGACGCTGCGCCACCATTTCCGGCGTCTGGTCGGGACCACGCCCACCGCCTACCGAAGAGTCTTCGGACGACCGGACGCACCCCAGCCACCCGAGCCCGCCGTTCATCACGAGCGGCCGATCTCCCTCTCGCCGTGACCCGAATTGACGAGGACCGAACACGAGATGGCCATCACCTACGAGTCCATGATGCGGTACCCGGTTCCCGAGGTCACCCAGACCCTCGACGACCGCGACTGCATCCTCTACGCGCTCGGCGTCGGTTTCGGTACCGAGCCCGAGCACCCCGGTCATCTGCGCTACGTCTACGAGGACGGGCTCGAGGTGCTCCCGATGATGGCGAACGTCGTCGCCTACCCGGGGTTCTGGCTCAAGGATCCGGCGACCGGCGTCGACTGGCAGCGCGTGCTGCACGGCGAGCAGGTGTTCACGGTCCACCGGCCGATTCCGAGTGGAGTGAAGCTCCGCGGCCGGACCCGAATCGTCGGAATCGACGACAAGGGACCGACCTTCGGCGCGTTCATGTTCGCTCGGCGCGATGTCGCGGTCGACACGACGGGCGAGGCGGTCTGCACCCTGGAGCAGACGACGCTGCTCCGCGGCGACGGCGGCTGCGGGGGAAGCGACGCGCGGCCCACCCCCGTTCATCGGACACCCAGACGCGAGCACGACCTCCATCGCGACCTCGCGGTCGCCCCGGAGGCGGCGCTGGTCTACCGGCTCAGCGGCGATCGCAATCCGCTGCATGTCGACCCCGCGGTGGCGAAGTCGGCGGGCTTCGATCGGCCCATCCTCCACGGCATGTGCACCATGGGTTACGCCGGGCACGCGGTCATGGCCGCGATATGCGACTACGACGGGGGCCGCATCCGCAGCATGCAGGTTCGGTTCACCGCGCCCGCCTATCCCGGCGAGACGCTGCGCACCGAGATGTGGATCGACGACGACGTCGTCTCGTTCCGCACCCGCGCGCTGGAGCGGGACGTGCTCGTGCTCGGCAACGGAAGGATTGAACTCCAGTGACAGTCCCGCGCTCCGCGGTGTCGGGGCTCGTTCGCCGCGCCGGGATCCCGGATCTCCGCGCTCGGGGCTCACGCCCGACCGGCACGAGTTGACGGTCGGCGACGAGAAGCCGACGACTCGGGCGTCATGCCCGAGGCGAACACGACCGCCGGCGCGGCGGGGCCGCCGCGCGACATGATCGCGAACCAACTGCACAAGGACCGACATGACACCTGGACTCGAACACGAGGTCGTCGATCGCGACGGCCATGCACGGAACGTCGCCCACCTGCGGACGCTCGGCGTGGAGCTGCCTCGCATCGCCGACCTCGCCGACCCGCCGTCGCGACTGAAAACGAGGGCGCAGGAGATCGCCGGTGTCGATCCGGACGGTGCCGACGCGCGCAATCTCTTTCGCGTCCACTGGCACAACGGCACGGACCGCAGGTCGCTGGTCGATGTCCCGGAGCACGTGGTGCTGCCGGAGGCGCTGACCGGGGTCAAGGCCAGGATCATCGTGGCGCTGGGCAACCGGTTTCCGATGATCAACGCGCACAAGGTGCTGGCCGCATACGGATGCCTCATTCCACGCCTGCTGTCCGGCGCCTTCGACGTCACGCGTCACCGCGCGGTGTGGCCGTCCACCGGAAACTACTGCCGCGGCGGCGTGGCGATCTCGAAGCTGCTGGGATGCCGGTCCGTGGCGGTGCTTCCGGAAGGCATGAGCCGGGAGCGTTTCAACTGGCTTGAGAGCTGGGTGGTCGACCCGGGCGACATTCACCGAACCCCCGGCACCGAAAGCAACGTCAAGGAGATCTACGATGCCTGTCACGTCCTCGCCCGGGACGAGCAGAACCTGATCCTCAATCAGTTCTCGGAGTACGGGAACTACATCATGCACCGCGCGGTCACCGGCCCGGCGCTGGAGCGAGTATTCGCGGCACACGCTGCGGATGGACGCGCGACGGCGCGAGCGTTCGTATGCGCCTCGGGGTCGGCCGGAACGCTGGCGGCGGGCGACTGGCTCAAACGCTCCCTGGGTACCCAGACCTGCGTCGTCGAAGCGCTGGAGTGTCCGACACTGCTCTACAACGGCTACGGCGAGCACAACATCCAGGGCATCGGCGACAAGCACGTGCCCCTCATTCACAACGTCATGGACACGGATTTCGTGATCGGCGTCTCCGACCGGGGCAGCGACGCGCTGAACCTGGTCTTCAACACCATCGCCGGCCGCTCCTACCTGTCGAGACACAGGCATGTCGGTCAGCAGGGTCTGGCGGCACTCGGCAATCTCGGCCTTTCTTCGATCGCCAACGTCATCGGCGCGATCAAGTACGCGAAGTACATGGCGCTGGGCCCCGACGACGTGGTGCTGACGGTGGCGACCGACGGCGCCGAGATGTATCAGTCGGAAATCGAGATCGCCAGGGCCGCGCACTTCGCCGGCGAGTTTTCGGAGATCGAGGCGGCGGAGTCGTTCGGCCGGCACGTGCTCGGTGCGGGCATCGACCACGTCGGCGAGCTGACCCGCTTCGACCGCGAACGAATCTTCAATCTCGGCTACTACACCTGGGTCGAACAGCAGGGCACGAGCCTCGAGGACTTCGACCGGCGGCGGGACCGGGAATTCTGGGACGGACTGATGGACTTCGTGACGGTCTGGGACGGGATGATCGCAAACCTGAACGCCATGGCCGGATAGTTCACGAGATTCGTATCCGAAACCCTCGAGCGGCCGCCAGCCTTTCCGTTGGGGGAGCGATCTTGCGAGGCATCCCTGCGTGCGCGGGGTTGGTCCGCCTTCGGCAGACGCGCAACCCGTCACTCGCCGGCCTGAACAACCGTGGGCCTGCGGTCCCGCACACGCCCGGCTGGTTCGGAGCGAAGACTCGCCAGTGCAGCGACGGGCAATCGAGCCCGATTTCAAAAGGGCTGATTCGCACTTGATCCGTTGGCAAACGGACGATTGACGATTCGACCCATTGTGGATCCAGGTCGCTATCGCTCGAGCATCGCGCCGACTCCGAGGTCACGCGCGCGATCGAGACAGATCGATGCCGCCGCAAGGTCCCCGAGGCCGATTCCGCCGAACATGAAGGCGGTCCGGGCGTCGGGGTCGGTGCGCGGGAGCTCGCCAATCAACGTGACGACATCGGTATTGAGCGGAACCGTGGTGACGAGCGGCGCGGTCGCGTGACGCCGGAGATCGTCCACCGCGATGCGGTCGAACGCGGAGAAGGTCTCGGGTATCCAGGAACGCCCCAGATCGACGCCGATCGCGAAGGCACCCGGATCCAGTTGGTTCGCGTCGAGGAATGGCCGCAGGCCTGGCTGCTGCGGGATCGAGGAGACCACGACATCGACGGCGGTCATGGCATCGCCGGCGTCATCGACGACACGGCCGGCGATGCCGGCGGTGCGGGCGTGGGCACGGAGTGCCTCCGCGCTCTCGCGCCGACGGCTGAACGCGACGACATGCTCGATCGGCAGCTCCGATGCGAGTGCGTCGAGATGGCTGTGCGCCTGCACTCCGCACCCGATGAAACCGATGGAGCTCGATTCGACTCGAGCCAGTCGCCGCGCGGCGATCAGCGAGATGGCCGCCGTTCGCACTGCGGTGATGTGCTCGGCATCGAGAATCGCGATTGGCAATCCGCTCGCGCCGTCGTGCACGACGATGACGCCGCCAATGTGGGGAAGCCCCCGGGCCGCATTGTCGGGCGAGACGCCGAGCGTCTTGAGCACCGACAGCGACGGCTGACGGGCGGCGCTCAGCAGCGCGAGGGAAAGTCGACCATCGCCGGGTGCGATGGTGGACTTCGGAGCATCCCAGGCGTCGCCGGCCCGCTCGGCGACGAGCAGCGTCTCCAACCGATCCGCGATCTCGCTCGCGGATACGGCAAGCCGCTCGACGTCGCGGCGCGAGAGGTAGCGGATACCCGCTCTCAGGTCGATTTCGGTCATCCCCGTTTGCGGGCTCACGTCCCGATTGGCAAGTGTTGCACGTCGATCTCGCTCATGGGGAAATCGTCGACGTTCGCGGTCGCGAGCGCGGCACCGACACCGGCGGCCGCCGCGGCAGACAGGCGGGCCATCGTCAACCCGAACGCCGCCCGCCGCCCCGTCTCTGCCGGCGGACCCACATCGCCGGATCGGCGTCCCATTCATGTCCCGAGTCGGGCACACTGCCGAGCGCGGATTCGATGTCGCCCCGGTGCCGTTCGTCCTCGAGACCACGCCTGATCAGGTCCGCGACGAAGGCGCTTCGGCGCCGCGCTCCGGCACGCCGATCGAGCTCGGCTACCAGGTCATCGTCCAATGCGATGTGTATGCGCATGGGCCAAAGCTAGCAGACACGAAGACACACTTCGATGACACCGGGAGAAACAGACCGATGAGCTACCGGTTCGTCCCGCCCGAAGGGCGCGACTCCCAGACGCTGCACCAGGTGCTGGCCCGCCGCGCCGCAAGCCGCGACGAGGCGCCCTGGATCGTCGGTGCGGAGCGAAGCTGGACGTACCGCGACATCGATTCGATGTCGAACCGCATCGCGAACGGCCTCGCCGCGCTGGGAATCGCCCGGGGCGACACCGTGCTGGCGATGCTGCCCGACTGCGTCGAGTTCATCGCCCTGTGGTGCGGACTCGCCAAGCTCGGGGCGGTGCAGGTGCCGGTCAACACGCACTTGCGCGGCAACGTGCTCGCGCACGTGGTGGGGGACTCTCGGGCACGGACCATGATCGTGCACGCGCAATTTCTCGACCGAATTGCCGATGTCGCGTTCGGCCGTGTCGAATCGCTCGTCGTTCTGGGCGAGATGCCCGACGGGTGGCCGGACGCCCTCGCGCACCTCGAGCGCTCCCCGTTCGATGCGTTGCTCGAAGCACCCGATACCCCCGTGAACGACGGCCCCGCCGCGACGGACCTCGTCGCCGTGCTCTACACCTCCGGGACCACCGGGCCGTCGAAGGGGGTGATGATCACTCACATCCAGGCCTACGAGTACGCCCGCTCGGTCGTCGAGCTACTGGAACTCGTGCCGGCTGACGTCTACTACGCGCCGCTGCCGCTGTTTCATATCGGCGGCCAGTGGGGAGTGGCCTACGCCGCCTGCCTGGCCGGAGCCCGTGCGGTGATCGCCCGCCCGTTCAGCGCGCGGGCGTACTGGGCGGACGTGCGCCGCCACGGCGCCACCGCGACCTTCCTCCTGGGTGCGATGGCGAACTTCCTCTTCCAGCAGCCCGCGGCCGACGACGACGCCGACAATCCGCTCGAGCGCGCCCTCGTCGTGCCCCTGCTGCCGGAGATCGAAGACTTCAAGCGTCGATTCGGCTGCCTCGTCTCCACCACCTGGGGAGCGACGGAGTTCAACGTGCCGACCCGCTCCACGTTCGAGCTCGCGAACAACCGCACCTGCGGCCGCGTGGCCGAGGATCGCTACGAGGTGCGAATCGTCGACGAGCTCGACCGCGAGGTGCCGGCCGGAGTGGCCGGCGAGGCGATGGTGCGTCCTCTCGAGCCCTGGATCACGATGGCCGGCTACTGGGGGCATCCCGACTGGACGGTGGCGGCGTGGCGCAACCTCTGGCTGCACACCGGGGACATGCTGATGCGCGACGAGGAAGGCAACCTCTACTTCGTCGATCGCACCAGTGACGCGATTCGGCGCCGGGGGGAGAACATTTCCTCGATGGAGGTGGAGCAGGAGATCGTCGCCCATCCGGACATCGTCGAGTGCGCGGTGATTCCGGTTGCCTCCGCGCATACCGAACAGGAGGTGATGGCGGTGGTGGTGCCGAGACCCGGCGCCGCGATCGAGCCCGCCGAGTTCATCGAATTCCTCGCGCCGCGCATGGCGTACTTCATGGTCCCGCGCTACGTGGAGGTCGCCGACGCGCTGCCCAAGACCCAGACCGGCAAGATCCGCAAATATGCGCTGCGCGAGCGCGGGCTCACGACGCGGACCTGGGATCGGGAGGCGGCCGGGGTCAAGCTGCGCCGCTGAGGCGGACCGTAGCGGCCGGCCGCGCATCGAGTTCCCGGGAGCGCGGTTCCGTGCGTGAGTCCGAAATGCCCGATATCGATCATGCGCGTCGGAGCGCGCAGGGTGGGAGAATGAGCGTGCGCGGAAGCTGCCGGATCAACAAGGGGCTGCACCCCGCCCTTCGGGAGACACCACGATGAGCGACCGATTCATTCTGGACAAGCAGGGCCACGTCATGTGGCTCAAGTTCAACCGCCCGGAGCGGCTCAACGCCATGACCATCGAGCGCTGGGACGAGTTCGACGAGCACCTCGCCGCGGTCGACGCCGACCGCGACGTGCGCTGCCTCGTGCTCGCGGGCGAAGGTCGCGCGTTTCTCGCGGGACACGACGTCGGCGAAATTCGCGAGCACAACGAAGACATCGAATCCGGCAAGCTCACCCCGGCCCAGCTCCGCGAGTGGCAGAAGCACCTCCAGCACAGCACCCGTCGCATCCGACAGGCACGCTTCCCGGTCGTCGCCTGTGTGCACGGCTACGCGGTGGGCGCGGGCTGCGAGGTGGTGTTCGCGTGCGATCTCGTGGTGGCGGCGGAGTCGACCCGCTTCGGCTTCCCGGAAGTCAACATCGGGGTCACCATCACCAACGGCGGCACCTTCTTCATGCCCCGCAAGATCGGGCTCGCGAAGGCGCGCGAGCTGGCCTACACGGGCGAGTTCATCGACGCGGTCGAGGCGCACCGAATCGGGCTCGTCAACCGCGTGGTGTCCGACGGGACCGAACGCGAGGCCGCGGCCGCGCTTGCCGAGCGCATCGCGAGTCGCGCGCCGGTCGCGGTCCAGCTCCACAAGGCGATGATCGACGCCGCGCTCGAAGGGTCGCTCGAGGGCGCGCTCAACTTCGAGACCGAGGCGCTCGTGCAGACCGCGATGACCCGCGACAACCTGGAAGGCGCCCGCGCGTTCTTCGAGAAGCGCGAGCCGAGGTTCACCGGTGAGTGAGCTGGACGTCGAAGGGCTGCAACGCGTGCTGCAGCGCTTCGCCGACGCGCGCGACTGGGAGCAGTTCCACGCCCCGAAGAATCTCGCCTCGGCGCTTGCGGTGGAGGCGGCGGAGCTGCTGGAGATCTTCCAGTGGCTGGACGAGGCACAGTCGCGCGCGGTCCGGCCGGGACACCCGCTGCACGAGCGGGTCGCGGAGGAAATCGCCGACGTTCAGATCTACCTTCTGCGGCTCGCGGACAAGGTCGGCGTCGACCTCGACGCCGCGGTGCGGCGCAAGATCGCCCGCAACGAGGAGAAGTATCCGCCGGAGAAGGCGCGGAGCAACGCGACGAAGTACGACCGGTTGTAGGGGATCGCAGGATCCCGGCGGATTATCTCGTCATTGCCGCAGGACACTCCCGGACCCGGTGCGCAGCCGTCGCGCCTGCGGCGCCTCGCGTGGAAGCTGGCCTTGGCCCTGGCCTCGTCCACGGCTCCTGCCGCCGAGCGCGTGCCCGCTTTGCGGAAATGAAGTCCGCGCGTGAGATGAACGGTACGAGCAGGCCGTCGAAGTCGACTCCCACCCGTCGTCTCCATGCCGGTTCGAATTCGACCCCGGGAATGCCCATGAGCACATTTGCCCGCAAGGAATGGAACTCCCATCTGGTCCGTAGTGCCTGCAGACTGCTTCGATCATTCCACCAATCATGTATCAATTGCTGGTTCGCCGCCGTGAGCAAATCTCGACTTGGCCGCGTAAACGGTGGAGCTCATCGTTCGGTGCGGAACATGGTTTGCGAAGCGCTCACGGGTTGTTCCATGCCGTCATGAACGAATGCCGAGTTATTGCCGGTTCGCGCGCGCCAGCACCGCGTGCAGGAGCACGTTGACGCTCGGAACCGCGTCCTCCTTCGCCACGTTCTCCGCCTCGTTGTGGGTGATCCCCTGCTCGCACGGACAGAAAATGAGGGTGGTGGGGCAGACGTGGGTCATGTTGTAGGCGTCGTGCCCGGCCTGGCTCTGCATGTCCATGTACCGGATGCCCAGATCGTCGGCGGCATCACGCACGAGCTGGACGCAGTCAGGGTCGAAGCGCTCGACGCCGAACCTCCAGCGGTCGACGATCTCGATCCCGACGTTGCCCCGGGCCGCGCAGTATTCGATCGCCGCCTCGACATCGGTGAACATGCGCTCTGCACCGCCGACCTCCGGATGCCGGAAGTCGATGCTCACCTGAGCGAACTCCGGCAGGATCCCCACCGCGTTGGGCCAGATCGCGATCTGGCTCGCGGTGCTCTTGCCGCCCTCGTCGTGGTACTTCCACCCGATGTCGTTCACCGCCGCGATCAGGTAGGCGGCGCCCACCAGCGCGTTGCGGCGCTGGTCCATCGGCGTCGGTCCGCTGTGCGCGGTCTCGCCCTCGAACCGCAACCGCATGCCGCGGGTGGCGTACCCGTGGGTGACGACGCCGACCGCGATGCCTTCGGCCTCCAGAATCGGCCCCTGCTCGATGTGCAGCTCGAAGTAGGCGTCGATGTCGCGGCCGCCCATCTCG
Source organism: Gammaproteobacteria bacterium (assembly GCA_022826505.1). GTDB lineage: Bacteria > Pseudomonadota > Gammaproteobacteria > HK1 > HK1 > HK1. The sequence goes on along the minus strand of JAJDUQ010000324.1, from coordinate 5,790 downwards.
GTATCGCCGACATAGCCGATCTCCGCCAGCGCGCTGCCGTAGGTGATGCCGTCGTTGTCGGTGCGGGCATACGCCCAGTCGAGATCGCGAAGGCCGGCGAATACGGCCGATGCGAGCATCGGAGGATTGAAGCGAGCGCCCTCCTCGTTGGACCAGTTCACCACCTCGATGGGCCGGCGGGTCTCGATCCCCTGCTCGTCGAGGGTGCGAAGGATCTCCAGCCCGCCCAGCACGCCCAGGATTCCGTCGAACCTGCCGCCGGTGAACTGCGTGTCCAGGTGGCTCCCCACCATCACGGGCGCCGCGGCGGCGTCGCGACCGTGGCGACGGGCGAAGATGTTCCCCATCCTGTCGACGCTCACCGTCGCGCCCGCCTCCCGACACCACTCGACGAAGACGTCCCGCATTTCCTTGTCGGACGCATCGAGCGCCAGCCGGCGCAGACCCTGGTCCCGTCCGGGCCCGATGCGCGCCGACGTCATCATGGTGTCCCACAGCCGGTCGGCGTCGACCTGCAGGAGGTTGGTGCGATCGTTCATGAAGAAGGCTCTCCCGGTTGCGGAGGTTCGGAAGTCTCACACTGCGGTCATCGCCCGAATCACGAAGGGCCCGCCCCTCTACCGACCTTCCTTGATGCGCCACGGGTCACTACGCTGATCCGCAGGCATCGGTTCCTTGGACACCCTGCAAGGCGCGCCAAGTGCGGACTGAACTGGTGCCGGTTGCGAGTCGCATCACAGGTGTCGAATAGTGGACGTTCAAGCACCGGTTGGCGACATTCGCCATTGCCCGGATCTCGACACCGCCTCGGAGAACCTCGCCGCCCGGCTCTCCCGATCCTGTCGGTTCGTTCGAGGAAGAATGCGCTGCACCGGGGTTGCGTCGTCCCCGAAGCGGATGTCGCCGGCGCCCGCGAGCTGGGCCGTGCCGATGGCGGTGATTTCCGGGAAGGTCTTGACCGACACGCACATTCCGAGGACGTCGGAGAGGAACCGGCGGAAGTACGGGTTGACCGACACGCCGCCGTCGACGGAAATCTCGTCGCCGATCCCGGTGAGCGAGGACATGGCGCGGATCACCTCGGCCGCGCGCAAGGCGATGCCCTCGAGCAGGGCCTGCATCATGTCCCGGGGGTCGGTGTCCAGCGACAGCCCGATCCAGAGCCCCGCGGCACGGCGGTCCCAGTGCGGGCAGCCAAGGCCCGACAGGGCCGGCACGAACACCAGGTCCCGGTCGATCGCCGCCGGTGCGTCGAAACCGTCGAGGGAGGCATGGTCCGTGAACAGCCCGAGTCCGCGGGCCCAATCGATGGCCGAGCCGGCGCAGTACACGCCGCCGTCCAGGGCGTACTCGGGTGTGCCGCCGTCGTGTTGCCAGGCGACGGTGGGCAGAAGTCCCTGGTCCGGAGACCGCAGCGCCCGTTCCCCCGTGACCAGCAGCGCGAAGGCCCCGGTGCCGAAGGTGATCTTGGCGTCGCCCGCCCGGCGGCAGCCATGACCGTAGAGCGAGGCCTGCTGGTCCACCACGCTGGCCGTGACCGGCACCGCGCGGCCCCGGCTCGTCACCTCTCCCAGGTGTCCGGTGGTGGGAACGATCCTGGGCAGCGCCTCCATGGGCACGCGGAAGAGCCGGCAGAGCTCCTCGTCCCACCGGCCCGTTGCGAGATTCATCAGCGAGGTTCGGGATGCCGTGGTGATGTCGGTCACGCATTCGCCGGCCAGGCAGTCCAGGAAGAACGCGTCGGTGGTGCCGAGCCTCAGCTTGCCCCGTTTCAGCAGCCGCCGGGCCTCGGGCACATGGTCCACGATCCAGGCGAGCTTGCTCGCGGAGAAGTAGGAGTCCAGGGGCAGCCCGCAACGCTCCATCACCTCCGTCCCGGCGCCGTCGCGCTTCAGCCGCTCCACCTCGGAGCCGGTGCGGTTGTCCTGCCAGACGATCACGTTCGTGACCGGCTCCCGGGTGTCCGCATGCCAGGCAAGACAGCTCTCTCCCTGGTTGTCGATCCCCACGGCGGTAACACCCTCCACGGCGTCCAGGGAGATCCGGAGGTTCCGGACCAGCTCCGCCGGGTCATGTTCCACCCGGCCGGGTTCGGGATAGAGCTGCTCGTGCCGGGTCACCGAGGCGATGGCGGCATGTCCATCGGTGTCCACGGCAAGCGCCCGGGTACTGGTCGTTCCCTGGTCGATGGCGAGTATGGTCATTGCGGCAGGCCCTGTCGGGTCATGATTTGCTCCGGCCTCGATGGCCTCGATGGCCTCGATGGCCTTAATGGCTTGGCCAGGCCATGACGTCTAGCTTTCCCGAAACACCAGGTCGAGGGTATCCCCGTCCGGCCGAATTATGCGTTGCGGAACGCGCAGCGTGATCTGTCTCTCGGGCAGCGCCCTGGCATTTTGCGACAGAATGCCGGTTTCTCCATCCCGCAACAGCAGGGTTCCCCGGGCCTCCCCCGAAAATCGCACCCGGATGGGGACCTCCGCCACCGGCCGGACGTCGGGCACGAGCCGTTGGGGTACGACGTAGCGGATGACCGGCGCGTGCGGGCGGATCGCCGTGGCGGAATCCGCAACCGGCAGGCCGCCTTGCAGGGAGCGTGCGATCCGTTCCGCCGTTTCCACACCTTCCTGCCAGCAGCGGCCCGCGGAGTCGGCGGGATGCAGCATGTTGCCCGCGGAGAAGTAGCTCGGGTCGGAGCAGCGGCCGAACTGGTCGATCACCGGGCCGCCGCTGGCCGAGTCCACCTCGATGTGGCCCATGCGGGCCAGGGTGGACTCGGAGGCGAAGCGTCCGGAAAACACGATGCCGTCGCAGGCCAGGCGTTCCTCGCGCCCGGAAACGTGTCGCAGCATGACGCCGCTCACGCGGTCCGTGCCCTCGATGCGCGTCAGCTCGGTGTCCATGAGCACTCGGACACCCCGCATCCGGGGAAGCAGGGTCGCGGCCCGCCAGGCGGTCGGGCGGCTGCGCGCCTCCACCATCGCCACCGGCCGGATGCCGGCGTGGCGACAGGTCAACAGTGCCGAGAACGACACCAGCTCCGTGCCCACGATCACCGGTCGAGCGAACGGCGTGCGCGATTTCAGGTACACCATGGACTGCAGCGCCCCGGTGGTCAGCACGCCCATGGGCCTGGTGCCGGAAACCAGGCGGGCCGATCGCGGGGTTTCCCGGACTCCCGTGGCCAGGAGCACCCGCCCGGGCATGACCCGTGCCGGGCCGTTCGGGGTCGACACCCGGAGCACCGGGCCGCGCTCCACGGCGGTCACGGTGGTATGGGGACGGATGTCCACGCCGGCGGCTTCGGCGGCTTCCCGCAACCGCGCGGCATAGTCGGGACCCTTGAGAATGCGGCGGAATTCCCTGAGGCCGAACGGCGGATGGCCGCAGTGACGGGGGACGCCCCCCGCCGCCGCCTCCCGTTCGAGAACGGCAACGTGCCCGACCCCGAGTCCTTTCAGTCGCGTGGCGGCTCCGAGCCCTGCCGGGCCGCCGCCCACGATGGCCACATCGCACCGGATGACTCGATCGTTCACGACGCCGGTTGCCGTATGGCCGCGTCCATGGGCGGATCCAGGAAGCCCGCGGTGAGCTCACCGAGCTCCGCGCTGCAGTAAAACCCCTGGCAGCGTCCCATGGTGACCCGGGTCCGGCGCTTGAGACCGGCCAGGGAACGGACCGGCAGGGGGCCGTTCAGCGCGTTCTCGATTTCGCGCCGGGTGACCAGCTCGCAGTGGCAGACGATGCCGCCGTTGCCGGGACGCATCCAGTCCCTCTCCCCGGCATCGCTGATCTGCGGAACTCGGGGCCATCGGATGCTCTCGGGCGGGGAGTACCGGTGCCCGTTGCCGCAGATCGTCCGGCAAGCCTGCCGGGCGATTCCCAGTGCCGCGCTCAGCCCCGTGGAGCGGATGCCGCCCAGGCAGAGATACTGTCGCTCCCGGTCCGTGAGTATCCGGTAGTCGCCTGATTCGGTGGCGGGGCGGATTCCCGCATAGACGGCGGTGACGTCATGGCGGTTCAGTCCGGGCAGAATGCTCTCGCCCACCGACTTGAGCATCTTCAGGATCTCCGAGTCGACCTCGGCGTTGTCGCGGCTGTCCTGCTCCTCGGCACTGGGTCCTACCAGGAGGTTGCCGAATACCGTGGGGCATACCACGATGCCCTTGGTCGTCTTCGAGGGAACCGGCAGCAGGATGGTGCCGGTCATCCGTCCGGCGGACTTGTCGTAGATCACGAACTGTCCCTTGCGCGGACGGATCGTGAACGGCGTCTCTCCGGTCAGGCGGCGGTGCAGGATATCGCCGTACAGGCCGGCGCAGTTGACCAGCCAGCGGGTCCGAAGCTCTCCCCGGGAAGTGGACAGGCACCATCGGTCGCCCTCGAAACGCCCTTCCCGGACCTCGCAGTGGTTGAGAAATCCGGCGCCATGGGCCCGGGCCTGGAGCAGGTAGGCGAGCGGGGTGGACCAGGGATCCACCAGGCATTCCCCGGGAATGCGCACCGCCGACCTGACCCCCGGCCCGAGGCCGGGGACCAGGGCGGCGGCGGTGTCGGCACCGATGTGCTCGGCGTCGGTCACACCGTTGGCATGTGCCCGCAGAACGATGTCCGGCAGCCTTTCGGCCTGGCTGTCGTCCCACGCCACGACCAGGGCTCCGGTCTTCAGCAGCGGCAGGCCCAGGCGGCCGTGGATCTCCCGGAACTCCCGGTACCCTTCGCTGATGCAGGCCTGTTCGACGGAACCCGGGGGTGCGTCGAAGCCGGTATGGAGGATGGCGCTGTTGCCCTTGCTGGCGCCGTCCAGGATGTCCCCCGCCTTTTCCACCAGCATGACCCGGGCGCCCTCGAGGGCAAGCCCGCGCGTGACGGCGCAGCCCACGACGCCGGCACCCACCACGAGCACGTCGAAGATCCGGTCGTGTGGCGGGAGGGGCGTGTTCACGGGATTCGAAGCAGTCTGTGCAAGACTCGAGTCCGTGCGGGGCTCGATCGGGAAACGCCTTTCCCAGTGTAGAGACTGGGTGACCGAGTGCCAATTCGACCGGCGGAAGAGCTGGCTCGTCGGGAATGATTCATGGAGAAAGAGGCGGAAACGGCCCGCGCGATGATACGCTTGGCGGGTTCGGTCGCCGTGCTGGTGGATTCGTCGAAATTCGGGATGCCCTCAGTCATCGTCAAATATGTCCGGGTGGTGGACTACCTGTCCACACGCTTCGGCCGCACCGCGATGTACCTGATCTTCCTCATGATCGGCACCTTGCTGCTGGATGCCGTCACTCGGAACGTGCTCAACATCCCGCTGTTCTGGTGCGTGGAGCTGGCCCAGTTCACCCTGGCGGCCTACTACATCATGGGGGGCGCCTACTCCATGCAACTGGAAACCCACGTCCGGATGGATCTGGTCTATGACCGCCTGTCCGCCAGGAACAAGGCGAGGATGGACAGCTTCACCGCCATCTTCCTGGTGGTCTACCTGGTGGTGCTGTTGATCGGCTCCATCTCCAGCACGATCTACGCCATCGAGACCAACCAGAGACTGTTCTCCATGTGGAACCCGTCGGTGATACCGATCAAGGTCATCATGGTTCTGGGCATTCTTCTCATGCTGCTGCAGACCATTTCCACCTTCTTCAAGGATCTGGCCAGGGCGCGGGGCGTCGAGCTGTCATGAGCTACGAAGCCATCGCCATCATCATGTTCGGCTCCATGCTGGCGATGCTGCTGACGGGCCAGCGGGTGTTCGCCGCCATCGGCATCGTCTCCACCGTCGCCGCCCTGCTGCTCTGG
>JAJDUQ010000039.1 GCA_022826505.1 Gammaproteobacteria bacterium | reverse complement strand
CGTCCTCCACCCGCGCCGCCAGCGCCGGTTCATCGAGGCGGAACCATGCGCCGGGAGAATTCATCATCCGGCGCTGGGCCGCGAGCGCGATGTTCTCGCGCACGGTGAGCGCGCCGTAGATGCTCGTGACCTGGAACGTATAGACAATGCCGGCGGCCACGCGACGCCATGCCGGCATCGCGGTGACGTCGCGACCGGCGAAGCGCACGGCACCGGCGCTCGGCCGCAACCGTCCGCAAATCATGCCGACCAACGTGGTCTTGCCGGCGCCGTTCGGGCCGATGACGGCGCGGATCTCTCCCCGTTCCACCGCGATGGAGACGTCCTCCACCGCGCTCAGACCGCCGAAGCGGCGTCCGAGACCCTCGGTCTCGAGCAGCACCGCGCTCATGGGTGCCCGCACCGGCTGCACCGCCGCTCGCATCCGATCACCTTGCGCATCGCATCCGAACCCCGGGACGCGGTCAAGGCAGCCACGGTACGAGCTTCGCGCGCACCGTCCCCATGATTCCGAGCGGGAAGAAAAGCACCAGCACCACCAACACGCCTCCCACCACGAACAGGTAGGCGCTGGTCCACCCGCTGGTCACGTCCACCAGGTAGAACATGAGCCCGGTGCCGAGAAGCGGTCCGACGGTGGTGCCGGCCCCACCCATCAGCACCCAGAGCAGCGGATAGATCGAGTGCAGGATCGCCGCGAACGAAGCGCCCACGTAGGAGAACAGCAGCGCGTAGGCCGCCCCGGCAGCGCCCGCCATGCCGCCCGAGATCACCAGCGCGAGCAGCTTGCAGGCATAGGTGTTGTAGCCGAGCAGGCGGGTACGCTCCTCGTTCTCCCGGATCGCTACCAGGACCCGCCCGAGCGGCGAGCGCACGATGACCAGGCTCACGAGCAGGCACGCCGTGAACACCACGAGCGCGACGTTGTACTTCACGTCCGGATCCACCAACGCCTCCGGCAGGTGTCCGGACAGGATGAACCCCTGGTCGCCGAGGGTAATCTCGTTGAAGTACAGGATGGTGAGATAGCAGGCCTGACCGAACATCATGGTCACGATCAGAAACGAGACCCCGCTGGTTCGCAACGCGAACAGCCCGAACAGCGCGGCAAGCGCGAGTGCCGCCAACACCCCCAGCGCAAACCCCGCGAACGCGCCGAAGCCGAGGTAGTAGATGCTCAGGCCGGTCCCGTACATCCCCGCCGCGAAGAACATCGCGTGTCCGAGGCTCATGAGCCCGGTGTAGCCGAAGAGCAGGTTGTAGCCGGCGGCATAGGCAGCGAGCACCATGATGCGCGCGACGTTCGTGTGGTGGTACTCGGTGAGCACGAACTGCGCCGCGAAGAGGGCCGCAACGAGTCCGAGATGCAGCGCAAGCACGCGCCCGCGCGATGCCGCCTTCGGACGAGCGCCGGACCGGCGCTGCGACGGCACCGCGTCATCCGTCACGACCGCTCCCCGAACAGGCCGCTCGGCCGGATCACCAGCACCATCGCCACCAGCAGGGTGGCAAGAATCTTCGCGAGCGTGGGCGAAAAGAACATCGAAATCACGCCGTCGCTGATGCCGATGACGAAGGCGGCGACGACGGTCCCGCGCAGGCTGCCAAGCCCGCCGATGATCACCACGATGAACGAAAGGAGCAGCGGGTCGAGCCCCATCAGGTAGTGGGCCTGCTGAATGGGGACGATCAGCACACCGGCCACCGCCGCGAGCATCGCGCCGGCCGCGAACACCAGTGCGTAGACCCGACGGACCGGGACGCCGTGAGCCAGCGCCATCTCCGCGTCCTGCTGCGTCGCACGCATGTAGAGCCCCGCGCGACTCTTCACCACCGCGGCCCAGACCCCGAGCAGCAGCGCGACGGACGCACCGATGACGATCAGCTTGTAGCCGGAGTAGCCGAACCAGGGGAACGCAACGCGGAAGTAGATTGGCGCCTCGACCGGGCGGGCGTCCGGACCGTAGCCGCTGAGTACCGCCTGCTGGAGGATGTAGAGCAGGCCGATGGTGGCGACGATGGTGCTCTCAGGGTGGTACTTCACGCGGCGCAGGACGGCCCAGTCGGTGACGAGCGCGAGCGCGCCGACCACCAGTGGGGCGAACACCAGCGCGAGCAGGAAGCCGCCGAGCGGAGAACCCCCGACCATCGACGCGCAGAACCACGCCAGCACCGCCCCCAGCATGTAGAACTCGCCGTGCGCGACGTTGACGATGCGCATCACCCCGAACACCAGCGAGAGCCCGAGCGCGGTGACCGCCAGCACGCAGGCGGTCACCGTGCCTTCGAGCAGCGCCAGCAGCAGGTGCGGGCCGAAGCTCACGGCGTCGTCGGAGGCCTACAGCGACTGTTTCGTGTAGTCCGTGTCCGACTCGTACTTGCCGTCTTCGATCGACGTGGTGTGCACCACGTCGAGCTTGCCCCCCCGCACCTCGGAGATGAACTGGCGACCGAAGCACTGGTGCAGGGCGCCGTCGAACTCCTTGTAACCCTGCGGATGGGCGATCCCTTCGTTGAATCCGCGGAAACTCTCCATCGCCTCGACGAGCGCAGCCACGTCACCCGGTGTGCGGCTGCGGTAGCCGCTCTGCTCGACCCCCTGCTTGATCGCGTAGAGCGTCTCCCAGCAGCCGAACATGTGGGAGTTGGTGGACACGTCCTTCGGATCATCGACGCTCGCGCCGTCGTCGTTGATGCCGACCCGGTCCCGGTAGTGCCGGTTCGCGGCGGTGTCGAGGCCGCCGGCATACCGCGGCATCGCCTCCCAGAGGTAGGTGCCCTCGAGAAAGGAGAGACCCGGGCTGGCGATGTCCACGCCTTCGAGGGAGTCGATGAAGCCGAAGATCCGCGGGCGTTGCGAGCCGAAATGTTCGCCCATCTCCTTGACGAAGGTCAGCACTCCGGGTCCGACCATGACGTGGTAGAGCACCTCGGTGTCCGCCGGAATCTGGGGGAAGTACCTGGTGTACGACGACTCGGTGGGCGGTATCGCGATCTTCGCGGCGATGCTCCCGCCGCGCGCCTCGACCGCGGCGGTGAAGTGATCGCGATGGTCGTAGCCGAACGCGTAGTCCGGGAACATCATCGCGACCCGCTTGCCGAGGTTGTCCATCACCCACGGCGCCATGGCCGTGACCTGCGCCCGAACGTCGGTGATGCCGGGCTGGAACACGTAGCGGTTGAGCATGCCGGAGGCGACGTGCGTACCCTCGCTGACCACGAAGTACGGAATCTTCAGCTCACCGGCCCGGGGGGCGGAGCCGATGACCACGTGCGAGAACAGCGTGCCGTACACGAAGTCCACCTTGTGCTGACTCGCCAGCTTCTCGATCACTTCCGCGCCGCGCTTCGGGTCGGTCCCGTCGTCCTCGGGGACGATCTCGACCGGCCGCCCCGCGATACCGCCGGTCTCGTTCATGTAGGCCGCGGCCGCGTTCGCGGTACGCTCGTACCAGCGGCCGTATGTCGCGCCGATGCCGGTGCGGTGCACCTGGAACCCGACCCGGATCGGCGCGTCGCCTCCGGCTGCCCAAGCGGTGCGCGCGACGGGACTGGTGGCGATCGAAGCGGTGCCGGCCACCGCCACCGCACCGGCCGTGGCCGCGGTGGCCTTGAGCACACCGCGACGTGTGACCTTGCGTCCCTCCGCGCTGTTCTTCGTGACCGCTCCGGTGTCTCTGGTTTCGTCGTTCATCGACCCCTCCTCGTGACCCTGCTGCGTCTGTCCGTGGGCGGCGCCCGACCTTTCGGGCGACCTTCGTACCCGGTTTGGTCTATAGCATGACGCGGTGCCTCGATCCACGGTGCCGAAGGCGCACGGTCCTGCCGGACGTTCGTCGCACTGCCGGCTCGTCTCGTCCGCCGGCACGCGCTCCCGACTCGGCAGACAATCGCCGGGGGCTTCGACAAGGTGGTTGCGCTCGGGGGCTCCGTGGTCTGCGTCTTCCATTCACTGTCGAGGGAGACCGACACGACGCTCGACGCGGCGCACGCCGGGAGGGAAGGGCCAATCTGCGTCCAACCCGAGGAGCGGCGGCTTGTCCGGGTTCATGCCGCCGCTCGCCGTGGATCAGTGACTGCCGCTACTCGGACTTCGTGATCAAGTGCCACTGCAAGCTGGCGTCTTCGATCGGCTGGAAGCCATCGAAGTCCGCGGCGTACGCCCGGGTGAGGTTGAAGTGGAAGGGAATGAGGTGCCCGCCTTCTTCGTACAGGAGCCGCTGGAGATCGCCATAGATCGCCTTGCGCTTGTCGAAGTCCGGTTCGACGCTCGCCGCGTCGAGCATGGCGTCGAAGTCGGGACGATTCCAGCGATTTTCGTTCCACGCGGCATCCCCGCGCCATCCCAGGTTGAGGATCGAGCCCGCGGACCGCTGCCACCACCACGTCTGGAAGACCGGCTGCACCTTGTAGACTTCGCTCCAGTAGCCTTCGGCGGGTGCCATGACGAGGTTGACCTTGATGCCGGCTTCAGCCACCTGGTTCTGGTACACCTCGGCCATCGCGACCCAGTGCGCGTCCTTGTCGCTGGTGTGGAGATCGAACTCGATCCCGTCCGGATAACCCGCCTCCGCCAGCAAGCGCTTCGCCTCGGCAACGTCACGCGGACAGTCCATCTCGGCCTGATACGGATCGCCCGCCCACACCGGGTGGTCACAGGCCACCGTGGCGTCCCCGAGGCCGGCGACCAGATCGGCCATGACCTGACGATCGACGGCGATTCGCACCGCCTTGCGAACCCTGGGGTCGTCGAACGGCGGCTGGTCGACCAGGAAGACGATGGCCTTCCATTCGCCGGTCGGGAACGTCTGGACCTTGAACTTGGGGTTGTTCTCGAACAACGGCTTTTGCTGCGGGGTCAGCGGCGAGATCAGGTCGATCTGCCCGGCCAGCGCCGCCTGTACCCGCGCCTCGCTGTCCGGGATCGCGATGATCTCGATACGGTCGACGCCGGCCCGCCCGTCCCAGTGGTCCTCGAAGGCGATCAGCTCGGACGTCCCTTCCTCGTCGATTCTGCCCAGACGGAACGGGCCGGTGCCGATTCCGGTCTCGGCAATGGTGTCGCCGGAGCCTTCCGGGATCATCACCATCTTCCATTCGGTCAAGGCGATGGGCAGATCCGCGTCCGGCTTGGACAGGTTGAATCGCACCGTGTGGCTCCCGAGAGCCTCGACGCTTTCGACCGACTTGAGGAACGCCCGGTTGGGCGAGTCGAACTCCGGATCCAGGACACGCTCGAAGGTGTAGACGACGTCGGCGGAATCGAAGTCCGAGCCGTCGTGGAACTTGACGCCTTCCCGCAATTCCATGGTCAAGGCCAGGCCGTCGTCGGACACGCTCCACGACGTTGCCAGATATGGCGCCGGGGCACCGGTTTCGTCGGTCCGAGTCAGCCGGTCGTACATGCTTCTGGTCATGGAACCGAACGTGTTGATGCCGTGCGGATCCAGGTTCTCCGCGCCCCCGTGTTGAAACGAATGCGACATCCGAAAAACCTTCTCCGCCTGGGCGACGCCGACGGACAGAGCGACTCCCAGAACGGCCGCCGAACTGACCCGAATGGCCGCGACCGCGGCCCGCCGCATTGCATCCTGTCTATCGTTTTCCGTTGTTTCCGGTCGCACGATGATCTCCTCCCATACGGACTGCCTGGTTCCATCCTACCATTGTGCACGGGAGGTTACGGATCTCGCCCTCCGGTCGGGTCGGCGCCCTTCTGCAAGCACTCCAGATCAGCGAGCGAGATGTGACAGCGGATCGCATGGCCGCCTCCCGTCTCCTGCCACGGCGGCGTGTCCGTATCGCAGATCTCGCCGACCCGGTGTGGACAACGTCGCTGGAAGGGACACCCCCTGGCGGGAGGCGAGAGCTCGACCACATCCTCCGCCACCAGGGTCGGCGCAGTGTCGGGATCCGGCTCGAGCACCGCACCCAACAGGACTTCCGTGTAAGGATGCGAGGGCAGGGCATAGACCTTGTCGGACGGCCCGATCTCGCACAGGCGTCCTTGATAGAGCACCGCCACCCGCCCGGCGATCGCGCGGACGACGGCGAGGTCGTGCGAGACGAAGATGTAGGTGGTGCCGCGATCGGCCTGAAGCCCCATCAACAGATCGAGGATCACGGCCTGAACCGAGACATCGAGCGCGGAGGTGACCTCGTCGCAGAGCACGAGCTCCGGTTCGGCGGCAAACGCCCTGGCGACGGCGACGCGCTGCTTCTCGCCGCCCGACAACTGGCTCGGCAAACGGTTGAGGTAGTGGGCGCCAAGACGCACGCGTTCCAGGAGGGCGATGCTGCGATCGCGCAATTCGGCGTCGCGAAGCCCGAAGTAGAGCCGCAACGGCTGGGCGAGCAGCTCGGCGACGGTGTGACGCGGATTGAGCGAGGCGTCCGGGTTCTGGAAGACGAGCTGGACGCGTCTGCGCAGATCCTGGTCGCGCCGATCGACGGGCGTACCGAGGCTCTTGTCGCCGTCGAACATCATCGTGCCCCGCCGTGGCGGCCACAACCCGGCGACGGCGCTCAAAATCGTCGACTTGCCGCTGCCCGACTCGCCGACCAACCCCACCGTCTCGCCCCGGGCGATGTCGAGAACGATGTTGTCCACCGTCGGCGTGACGTCGGGTTGCCGTCCGAGAATCTGGTCCATGACGCCAGGCTTTGCATAGCTGATGGAGACATCGTCGAGATGCAGGATGGAATCCGTGAGGACGTAGCCTTGATTGTCCTCGCGCCCTGGCGGATCGGGTGGGGGCAGTCGTTCGACTCCTTCGTGGAAATGACAACGCACGACCTCTCCGGTCGCGGTCGGCTTCAGCCTCGGTGCCTCGTCGTGGCAGCGTTGCTCGGACATCGGGCAGCGGTCGACGAAGGCGCAGCCGCGTACGACACCGCCCGGCTGCGGCGGACGGCCGGGCATCGACGCCGGCACCACCGCCTCCTTCAGCTTGGGAATCGACAGCAGGAGGCCCCGGGCATAGGGGTGGGCCGGTTGCTTGAGCACCTGGTGCGCCGGACCCTCGAGCACGAGCTCCCCCGCGTACATGACGGCGATTCGGTCGCTGACCCGCGCGATGGCGCCCAGATCGTGGCTGACATAGACCATCGCGGTCCCGGTCTGGGCCGCCAGGTCGCGCAACAACTCGAGGACATGGGCCTGGGTGGTGACGTCGAGGCCGGTTGTCGGCTCGTCGAGCAGCAGAACCTCGGGCTCGCCCGCCAGCGCCATGGCGATGGCCGCGCGCTGCTGCTGGCCGCCCGAAAGCTCGTGGGGATAGCGCCCCATCAGCTCCTCCGGTTCGGGCAGACGCACCTGCAGCAACAGTTCGATCACGCGCTCGCGCCGCTGCTCGGTCGAGAGCGAGGTGTGGAGTCTCACCGACTCGTCGATCTGCCGGCCGATCCTCGATGTCGGCGTCAACGACTGACCGGCGTTCTGTGGAATCAGGGCGAGATCGCCGCCGCGGATCGCCTCGAGAGCGCGATCGTCCATGTCGAACACATTGCGCCGCCGAAACAGGGACTCGCCTTCCAGCACGCGGAGCCCCGGTTTCAGGTAGCCCATCATGGCCAGCACCACGGTGCTCTTCCCGCAGCCCGACTCGCCGACCAGTCCGACCGTCTCGCCCGCGCCGAGGGTCAGATCGATGTTCCGAAGGATGGGCAGGGTCGAGCCGCCGCGACCGGTAAAGCCGACGCTGAGATTGTTGACCTCGACGAGCGCGTCCGACACGGGAGGTCTACACCGGCGCCTTCTGTGCCCGATCGATGCCCAGGGTCTTGGCCAGAGCATCGGCGCTGAGGTTGACGCCGATGATCATCGAGCTCAACGCGATGACCGGCCCCAGCACCGCCCAGGGCGCGATGGACATGCCGCCGCGGGCGTTCGCGATCATCAGCCCCCAGTCGGGCGTTGGCGGCGCGATGCCGAAGCCGAGGAACGACAGCGAGCTGAACGCCAGGATCATCCACGACCAGCGCATGGCGCCTTCCACCAGCAGCACGTCCCGGACATTCGGAAAGACCTCGCGCCAGGCGATGGTCAATGTCGACTCTCCGCGGGCCCGCGCGGCGGTAATGAAGTCCCGCGCCACGACATCGTGCGTGGCCGCTCGGGAGATGCGAACCACGGAAATGCCGTAGAAGAACCCCAGGGTGGGGATCAGGACGATGTCGTCCGTACCCAGCATGGCGATGATCAGGAGCAGGAACATGATCCAGGGAATCGCCAGAAAGGCGTCGACGACACGCATCACCACATCGTCGAGCCGGCCTCCGTAGAGGCCCAGCACGAGTCCCAGCGCCCCACCCCAGAACATGGCGAGCACGGTCCCGATGCTGGTGATGACCAACGCCTGCCGGCCGCCCAGCAGGGTGCGGGTCAGGACGTCGCGACCGAGGTGATCGCCGCCGAGCCAATGTTCCGTGCTCGGATTCGCGAGGACCAATTGCACATTCTGAGTCGTGTAGTCGTAGGGCACGATCGTCGGAGAGACGACGGCCAGCACAATATGACCGCTGACGAGAAGGAGTCCCACCAGACCCGAGGGGCGCATGGCCATTTCCACGATCACGCCCCCGATCCGGCCCGCCCGGCCGTTGCGTGGTCCGCTCGAGGGAAGCGTCGTCGCCATGACGTCAGACCTTCATGGTCCTGAGCCTCGGATTGGCAATCAGGGTCAACAGATCGGCGGCCAGATTGAACACGACGTACAGCACTGCGAGGATAAGCGTGACCGCCTGCACCAGCGGCAGGTCGCGGTCGTACACCGAGGTGATGATCAAGCGCCCGAGGCCGGGGTAATTGAACACGATCTCGATGACGACGGTGCCACCCAGCAGCCATGCGATCGTCAGCGCCACCAGGTTGATGGTCGGGAGCAGCGCGTTGGGCAAGACGTGTCTGAACACCCGTTGCCAGTATGGAACGCCCTTCAGCGTCGCCATCTGCACATAGTCGCTGGCCATGACATCGATCACGCAGGTCCGCACCATACGCAGAATGTGCGCCGTCATGACGAAGGCCAGGGCGACAATCGGCAGGATGACGTCAGGGAGGAATTCGAGGATCGGCGCGGCGGGCCGAGTGACGACAATGCCCGGCAGCCAGCCGAGAAGCACGCTGAAAACGAGAATCAACAGTGTCGCGCTGATGAACTCAGGTATGGTCATGGCGAAGATCGCGGTCGTGGAAATCCACAGGTCGGCCACTCGATCACGCCATAGTCCGGCGATGACGCCGAGCAGGATGGCAATGGGGATTCCGATGGCGGACGCCGCCGCGCCGAGAAGCAGGGTGTTGCGGAGCCGGATTCCGACGACTTCCGAGATCGGCTTGTTGCGCTTGATCGAGATGCCCAGATCACCCTGGAGCGCGCCGCCAGCCCAGGCGAAGTAACGCTCGTAGGCCGGTCGATCGAGACCGAAGTCCCGGTGGCAGTTCTCGAGCCGGTTCGTCAGGACCGTATCGCGTCCAAGATAGGCCGTGCAGACGTCGCCGGGCAGCAATTCCACCCCGACGAAGACGATCACGGTCACCATCACGAGCGTCAGCACGCCAAGGGCCAGTCGTCGAAGTATCAGCTTTGCCATGGCACCCCCGGGTCGCGGCAGGCATCGGCATCATGGAGCGGGCGGCGCTCGAGGCCGATCAGGTCGTCGAGCCGCACATCTGTCCTGCGCGCCATCTCCAGTGTGCGTTGAACTCAGCGTAGCATGCCGATCGCCGCACTCGAGGGAAGACAGGGCTCTTCAAAAGTCGGTATTGGCGGGGAGTTGCGGGCGAGGAGTGCCGGGAGCGAGGGCATCTTGCCCTCGTTCGAGGGCGGGACGCCCTCGGACCCGGGGTGTCCGCGCGGCGGCAGGGGCCGACATGGCGAGACACGAACGCCGAACGGCGACTTCTGAATGTCCCTGCGAGGGAAGGGTGTTGGTGTTGGTGATGATCTCTACGTTGACACGTAATACGTGCGCACTTAGTGTGTGCTCCATGAACATCACACTGTCCGTCGACGATCAGGTCGTGGCGAAGGCGCGGCACATCGCGTCGGTTCGGGGCACGAGCCTGAACCAGCTTGTCCGCGACTACCTCGAGGATCTCACGCGCCACAACGACATGAAGTCGGTGCTCGACGAGCTCGACGCGATGTGGTCCGAAAGCACCGGCCGTTCGCAGGGCCCCTGGACGCGCGAAGAGCTGCATGAGCGGTCGTGAATTCATCGACACCGATGTCCTGATCCATGCCGACGACGATCGGAATCCGGAAAAGCGCCGCCAGGCGCGCGACCTGATTCGCCGACTGATGGTGAGTCGACGGGGCGTCGTGTCTCTCCAGGTTCTGCAGGAATTCTTTGCCGCTGCGACCCGCAAGATCGGCCTGAGCAGCGACCATGCCAGGCGCCGGGTGGTCGTGTATTCCCGATTCGACGTCGTCGCCTTCGCTCCTGCCGACTTGCTCGCCGCGATCGATCTTCATCGCATCCACCGTTTCTCGATCTGGGACAGCCTCATCGTACGCGCCGCGCTCAACGCCAATTGCGCCACGCTGCATTCCGAGGACATGTCCCCGGGACACCGTATCGAGTCGCTGGCAATCAGCAATCCGTTCGCGGTACCGCACGGAAACTGACCCCGTCATGGCAGATCCCATGGTCGAGGTCGAGACGCTTCGGCACGGCCATGGTCGCCGGGACATTCTCGACATCACGGCTTGGCGGGTAGACGCCGGAGAGCGCTGCCTCGTCGCCGGACCGTCCGGATCGGGCAAGAGCACCCTGCTGCACCTGCTGGCCGGGCTTGCGACACCGCGGTCCGGGAACGTTCGCGTCGCCGGGCAGGACCTCGCGGATCTATCCCCTGCTGCCCGCGACCGGTTCCGGGGTCGCTCCATCGGGCTGCTGCTGCAAAGCTTCCATCTCCTCGACACCCTGAGCGTCTTCGACAACGTCCGCCTCGCCCGCCACCTCGCCGGCCTGCCCGAAGACCGCGCGAGGTGCCGGAAGGTGCTCGACGACCTGGGCGTGGGGGAACTCGGCGATGTCCGCCCCTCCACCCTCTCCCACGGCCAGGCACAGCGGGTGGCGCTGGCCCGTGCCGTGGTCAATCGGCCGGCCGTCATTCTTGCCGACGAACCCACGTCCAGCCTCGACGACGAAAGCTGCGGGCGTGTCGCGGCGCTCATCGAGGCCGAAGCGGACAGGCAGGGCGCCACCCTGGTCGTGGCGACCCACGACTCGCGGCTGCACGGCCGCTTCGAGCAGCGGCTCGTGCTCGATGCACCGGGTGCCGGGTCGGAACGGTGAATTCGTTCCTGCTTGGTGCCCGCACCGTGCGCCGCCGGCCGTTGCCGGCGGTACTGACGGTGCTGCTGCTCGCCCTCGGGATCGCCACCGTCGTCGTGGTGCTCCTCTTCCAGCGCGCCCTCGAAGACCGCCTCGGACGCGACGCGCGCGGCATCGATCTGGTGGTGGGGGCCAAGGGCAGCGGCCTGCAGCTCGTCCTCTCCGCGGTATTCCACGCCGACGTCCCGACCGGGAACGTCCGCCTCCCGAAGCTCAGGGACATCGCCCGCCACCCGATGGTGGCGGGGGTGATTCCGCTGTCGCTCGGAGATGCCTATGGAGGCTTCCGAATCGTCGGCACGACGCACGGCTACGTGAGCCACTACGGTGGTCGGATCGCGCACGGACGCCTGTGGGAACGACCGATGGAGGCCGTGCTCGGCTCGCGCGCGGCGCGCGACACGAAGCTCCGCACCGGGGAAGCGTTCGTCGGGGCGCACGGGCTCGGAGGCGGCGCTGGCGGTTCGGAGTTCCTCCACGGCGAGCACCCGTTCGAGGTCGTCGGGGTGCTGCGGGAGACCGGCACCGTGCTCGACCGGCTCATCCTCGTCGACAGCGAGTCGGTGTGGATGGTCCACGCGGTTCACGGCGCCACCGGAGCCGTGTCCGCCGGACAGGGCACTGGGAACGTCCCCGGCGACGACGCGGGCGAAGGCGCTCACGACACCCGCGAGACGCACGTGAAACAGGCCGGCGAATCCGAATCGTCGGTATCGGCGGGACCGTCGAACGCCAGCGGAACGATTCCGGGCCTTCCCACCGGAGACGGCGAGATCACCGCGCTCCTCGTCAGGTACCGCACGCCGCTCGCCGCGCTCACGCTCCCACGAGCCATCAACTCCGGAACTGCGCTCCAGGCAGCCTCGCCGGCACTGGAGACGGCTCGGCTGTTCCTGCTCATCGGCACCGGGCTCGACGTGTTCCGCGCATTCGCGGCGATACTCGTCGCCGCCTCCGCCCTGAGCCTCTTCATCGCGCTCTGGCATGCGATGCACGAGCAGCGCTACGACCTCGCGGTCATGCGCACCCTGGGGGCGACCCGGGGGCGAATCCTGCGCTTTGTCCTCGTCCAGGGCGCAGTGCTCGGCGCCACCGGGACGGCGATCGGCGTCGCGCTCGGCCACGCGGCAGGGTGGCTCGCGGCCGAATGGCTCGAACGGGCCCGCTCGGTGTCGGTCGGTACGCTGGGATGGGTGCCCGAGGAAGGCCTGGTCGTCGCAGGTGCCGTGCTGATTGCGCTCGCCGCCTCGACCGTACCGGCGTTGCGCGCCTATCGGTTGGACGTGGTCTCGCTCCTGGCGGAAAGCAGGTAAGGCGATGGAGCGGGTACGATGGGCGCCCACGCTGGAGGAGCAGACCGCGCGAGTCCAATCCACGGCGCGCGGTCGCTGCGCCAGCCCGGATCCACCGCGACTCAGTTATTGCGGGAATCGGTTTTCCTTCCACCGATGAAACCGTACATCACCGTTCCGTCCAGGGCCCGGACGGCGCTCAGTACGACGCCAACCTCCTCCGCGGCCGGACCGTAGAATTCGATCAACATGTCACCTTCGAACCCCGCGACGCTCCGAGAGAGATTCGGACGCGGCTTGGTATCCCGTCCCTTCAGTCCACCGGTAAACAGGCCTCCGCTCCCACCGGTGGACTCGATGAGAATCTGATTGCCGGCGGAAAGGCGCGTGTAGTCATTTCGCTTCGACGGAGCCGCGAACCGGATGGCGTCAATCTGCCCACTGACGCGGTCCCGGCCGAAATCCGCCTCGAGGGTCAGGTCTCCCCGGATTGAGGTACTGGAGAAGAAATCCGGGAAGCCCGGTGCGTTCCTGTACCAGACGTAACCCCTCAGGCGCCCCTCGTACACGGCGGAGAGCGGCAGGTTGGCGGGCATGGTCTGGGCTCCATACACGGAAAGACCGGTAGACCCCTCGCCCGCATCCGCGTCACCCCGCCAGTTCACGAATCCATTTGCATCGAAGTACGAAAATTCCGTGGAGCCGTCGTCCCTTTTCGGATCGTCGAACGAATCGGTGTAGGACCACATGAAGGACTCGTATCCGTTGACCTCCTTCCAGAACAAGTGGGGAAACTCCGAGCTGGCACCGTAGTCGCCCGCTGCGAAGTGGACATTGTGCTCCATGCCCTCCAGGAGAAAGAGCACCCGAAACCCCCCGCGACCATCGCCCTGGATTGCTTCCATTCCGGACTTGCCCGAAATCGTCAGGCTCTTCTTGTCCTGCGCCGATAACATGACTCGGTAGATCGCCGTGGACAATGGCGAGAACACATTCGACGGAACGGGCAGCAATGCCGCCAGTGTGGAAGGTTCGCCGGACACGGAATCGTGTGCCTGGACTGGCAAACCCCGGCCGGCGGAGAGTCCTTCCAGCATGGCCAGCATCGTGGGCGGACGATCGTCGGCGACGCAGGCGAGCGATACCGTCGCGGCGACGAAAACCACACCACACAGGCTCGCTCGTGTCCTTGTACTCTTCGCCGTCGTCGCTCCGACCTCGGGACGCTGACGAGAATCACCTTGCCACGTGCCAAGCGCGCCCTCCCGTAGAAGCGAGATCTCCCCAGGTTCAGTTGGCAACATTATATGGCTCACTGCTCTTGCTCTTCGGCAGATACGTCGCCTGACTGTTTGCCCACCGGCGGCACCGGGCCGCGCGTCAAGGAACTGCCGAATGCCGGTCACGACATTGTCCCAACTCGACAGGCCTTCTCCTGTTCCAGCACCCTCCACGCTCCGGAACAGCAACACCAACGTCCCGTACAACCTGTGGCTTGCAGATCTCAGCTTGCCGCGCGCGCGTTGTCGAGCCGATAGTGGAGGCCCGTGGCAGCGTCTTCGAGCAGCTCGAATCGCCCTTCCAGGAGCACCGGCTCCAGGGTGTAACGAACTCCCTTCTCGCACTTCACCTCGATGAGTCCACGTGAGCTCGCCGGGAGGCAGAAGGGGCAGCTCGGCGGAAGCGCACTCAGCAGGAAATAGGTATGCGTCTCCCCCGCTTCGAGCGGATACATGAAGCCCTTGATACGGACCACGGCGCCGTCCTTTGCCATCACGGAGTCGGGATAGGAGACGTGAAACACGGTCTGGAGCGGGGCCGGGGTCTCGACCCTGACTTCCAGGGCCATGAGCTCCTCCCAGGAGAGCGCGGCGGCAGGCGCATAGGGCGCCTGGTTGTGGGTGGTGTGGCCGGGGATCTCGTCGGTGGCGCGGTTGCCGAACAGACCCAGTGCGGCGGCCGGGACCGCGAGGACCATGCCGCACAAGGCGACGGATACGACGATGGTGCGGACCCTGTTGTTCATGATGCGACGTGGTTCCGAATTCGAGGGCTGCGGACGGTCGCCATGTACCGGGCTCCGGGAGACTTGCGGAAAGTGCCGGGTCGCGCGCCTTTCCCTCGTGCAGCCGAATGCGGGCGGTGGGGTTCCGTCGCGGCCGAAGCGGGGCGAACTGCTCGCCCCGGCTTCGGCACGCTCCGGATACCTATCTCATCACGCCTATCTCACCGCAATCGGCGAACCGTGCGAGCCGGTTCCACCGCGGATCGGTGACGGCGAGTAAAGGTACGCGAATACATATGCCTTGTCTTCCGCGAGCTGGGTCAGAGCCAGATTCTCCTGGGTGACGATGCCGTGGCGTGTCTGCAGGTAGTTGTGGACGCAGAACGCGCAGGCCGGCTCGTCCGGGTAAGGAACCGGATCGGTGGCCGGCCAGGTGTCGCCGGCGACCACGCCTGCCTTCACGTCTTCCGCCACCCAGCGCGCGACGTCCATGCAGATGCCCGGAGTCCCCTGATTGTAGGCTGCCGGATCGTCCCAATGCCGCTCCCAGTTGTAGCGGAATAGCAGCGCGTCGCCTTCCATGAACTGGAAGGCCGCCATTTCCTGCTTCTCCAGCACCATCTTCAGATCATCCATGTTGGCGCAGGTACCGTGCTCCATGTCGCCGTGGACCAGTGTGAAGTCGATGAGGATCCCTCGCGCGACGATAGGATGCAGCTTCTCCGTGCCGAGCTGCTGGAGCCCGTAGGCTCCCTGCATCTCCAGAACCGTGTAGCCGTTGTAGAAGCGCATGTTCGCCTTGTCGCCGTCGGCGCCAACCTGGACGCCGACGTGCCCGAGACCGTCGAACTGGGTCCCGGCCTGACCGATCTCGGTGGCGAGAAACTCGTCGTGCCACACGATCTGGTTCGCACCGAAGGGACCACCGGTCGGGGAAGCGGGAATGCGGATGACCCACTTGCGCTCGCCGAACATCGGCATGCCGGAGTGGTACTCGTGGCCGAGCTTGTAGGTCTTCCCTGCACGGACGACGGACATGGCGCGCGCGACCACCTCGGGCTTCTTGTACCAGTTGGTCGAGCCGGCCTGATCGCCCTCTCCCCAGATGGCATGCGGCCACCAGATACTGCCCATGGGGGTGTCCATCACGTCGCCGTCCACCCACGGCTTGCCGGCGCATTCCTTCCAGTCGTCTTCGCATGCCGCCTGGGCGGTGCCGGCGACGAGGACGCCGGCGAGCGCGACGGCGCCGGCCAGGGCGGATGCGGCTGAGATCGATTTCCTGTTCATTGGCCTGTCTCCATCGGGTTCTCGGTGCCCGCGACATCACGGACCTTTCGAGTATAGTCACGCCGAGGACTGTTACAGTATTACGTCATTACCTTGCACTAGACGTTGGCAGGACCGTCTTGCGCCGGAGTGGCGCCACGCCCCTCCCGCCCGGTGGGGCCTCTGTTCGGCAGCCCGGTGAGACGCGGGCCGGAGTCCGGCTCGGCGTCCCGAAAGCGCCGGCTCGACGGGGAAGGACATCATGTCGGGGGCGGCCGCCCCGCGCTCCATCCTCCGACCCCGCCGAACGCTGCTTCTCCGGCTCGCCGAACGACGGGAAACGAGACCTGCAGGGGCTCCGATGCGTCGCAACCCCGCGATGGGTCTCGGAGCGGTTCAGGCCGCCACCGGCGTCGAGAGCAGCCAGAGACCGAAGAGCGTGTAGCCGATCATCAGCGCCGTGAGGGGAATCTCGCCGCGTATCGTCGCCATCCGCCCCTCGCGGGACTCCCCCGCGAGAGCGTGCAGGACCACGACCGCGGCCACGTGCGCGGCCACGATGGCGGCGGTCTGCGCGTACCAGATCAGCTCCACCGAGGCGTGGTGGGTGAGGAAGGAGGCGGTGACGTGGAGGTCGCGCGTGCCGAGGAGGTTCCAGCCGAGGTCCAGGGGGTCGGAGAGCGCCTTCAGCGCGTACTGCGCATCGACGAGGAACGACGGCAGGTAGTGGGCGAAGTGGTAGCCGAACGCGATGGGGACGATGGAGACGACGAATCGTCGGAGCGCGGCGGCGACGGACGATCCGGACCACCGCGCCCCGGCCGTGGCGGTTACCGCGTAGGCCGCGAGCAACCCCGCCGCGGCGCCGGCCAGCCCGAGGGTGTTACGCGCAACGAGCGCGGTACGCCCCGGGTGCTCCAGTGGATTCTCGCCCACCAGATCGAGCCACCAGAAGGTGCGCGAGAGCCCGTCGAACGAGACCGTGGCCAGCGCCACCACCACGAAGACCACCCCGGCGGCGGGGAGCGCGTCGACACCGAGCAGCCGCGCGCCGGGAATCGTCACCCGCAGCCGGCGCGTGCCGCCCTCCTCCACGGTGCCGAGCGGCGCGATCCAGCTCACGATGCGGAAGAACCGCGAGAAGATCTCGACGTGGCGCTCCCACGCCTCGTTTCCGAACAGCACCATGCCGGCCACCGTGAAGACGGAGTATCCGACAGCGGCAAAGGCCAGGATGGCGGGGTCCTGCGGAGCGGGATGGACGAGCTCGAACCACGCGAAGAGCAGCAGCAGGCCGACGGCCGGCCAGCTCCCGAGCGCATCGGGCCACGCAAGCACCCCGGCATCGTCGCCGGCGGTCCGGCCAAGGGCACGACGCACCAGCCGTGCCGGGGCCGTCCATGGATTGACAAGCGGCCACACGAAGCCGAGCACCGCGTGGGCGAAGGTCAGACCCACCCACATCAGCGTCCACACCGAGAGCGGAAGCGGGTTCGCGAGCGGGTCGCGACTGCCCGCGAAGCCCGCGACGACGAGCGCGACGAGCACCGCCGAGGCCGCCGCGTTCAGTCCCGGGACTCCCCGGGGCACGGAGAACAGCGACCGGCGAGCGGACTCGATGGCGCGGCGCATCGTCGAGGCTCGAATCGAGACCGCGACCAGGAACGACACCGCGACCGCGATCGTCCCCCCGGCCTGGAACAGTCCGGTCGGCAGCAGCATGATGAAGCCGCGTTCGCCGGCGTGCGCCAGGACCGCGGGCGCAAGGGAGGCGGCGAGCGCCCCGAGCCCGGCGGCGGCGGTGACGCGATTCAGCCCCGCCGTCGTTGCCGGGCGGGTCTCCCCGGTACCTGTCCGAGTGCGGACATCGCGGCTTCGCATCCGAACCTCCGTGCGGGTGAGGAGACGTCGGTCGCACACATCGCGAGCGGCCGGGCGCCGCTGCGACACCCCCCTCAATTTGTCACTCGCGGATGACATAAGATCAAGAGCCCGAATCCCGGACTCGATGCCGCGCCTGCGATGGCGGCCAATCGATCCGGACGAACGGGCCGAGCCCGATCCCCGGCCGGAGAAGACAAACCGTGCCACGTCTGTTTGTCGCGCTCCAGTTGCCCGATCCGCTGAGGCAGGCCGTTCACCCCTTTCTCCAGCATGTTGCGGTCCTCGGGCGCGCGCTACACGATCGAGGCGACGTTTCCACTGGCGGATGCTCCACCCGGAGGACAGCACCCGGCATCGTCGCGGCGGCCGGGGACCGGCGCCGGCGACGCGGCGGACGAATGACACCGCAGGCGGATGACACGCCGGGCGGAGTGAACACGACGACACGAGAATGCAATCGAAGGACGAACGCAACCCATGACCGGACTTTCCACGCGGACCTTTCGCGCAAGACTCGCCACGATCGCGGAAGACTCCCGGTTCCAGCGCGCCATCATCGCGCTGATCGTGGTGAACGCGATCACCCTCGGCCTGGAGACCTCTCCCGCCATCATGACGGCCGCGGGCCCGGCGCTGGTGGCTCTCGACCACGCGGTGCTCGCGATATTCGTGGCCGAGCTGGCGATCCGGATCGGGGCCTACGGGTGGGCCTTCTTTCGCGATCCCTGGAGCATCTTCGACTTTGTCGTGGTGGCGCTGGCGCTGGCGCCATCGACGGAGAACTTCTCGGTATTGCGCGCGCTCCGGGTGCTCAGGGTGCTGCGGCTCATTACCGCGGTACCCCAGATGCGGCGGGTCGTCGGCGGGCTGCTTACGGCGCTGCCCGGCCTCGGCGCCGTGGTCGCGATTCTCGCGCTCGTGTTCTACGTGGCCGGGGTGATGGCCACGCAGCTCTTCGGAGGCGACTTCCCGCAGTGGTTCGGGACGCTGTGGAAGAGCCTGTACTCACTGTTCCAGATCATGACGCTCGAAAGCTGGTCGATGGGAATCGTGCGCCCGGTGATGGAGGTCCACCCCTACGCCTGGGCGTTCTTCGTCCCCTTCATCCTCATCGCGACGTTCACCATGCTCAATCTCTTCATCGGGGTCGTCGTCAACGCGATGCAGAGCTTCCACGACATGGAAGCGGAGCACGCGCAGGTGAGCCGCACCGAACACGCCGAGCTCCTGGCCGAGGTGCGGGCCCTGCGCGCGGACTTGCAGGCGCTCAAGTCGCAGCGCGGCGACGACTGAGCCGCTTGCGGAGCCCGCGACGCGGGCTCCCGACTCTTCGATGCATGGATTGCGATGAGTCCATGAATGCTCGGTTCCGTTGACGGGACGCCGGTGGGCACCGCGCCCTGCATCGGAGAGCGCTGAACGGGCCCGATTCCGGAGAGGGTGACGGCGGTTGCGGAGCGACAGCCATCCTGCCCGCGGGCTTGCCGGCTTGGCGCTCAGGTGTCGAGCTCCGGACAATGGGCGAACTGGTCGAGCGCCTCGGGGTTCGAGAGCGCTTCCTTGTTCTTCACCTCTCGGCCATGCACGACATCACGCACTGCCAGCTCCGTGATCTTTCCGCTCCGGGTACGCGGGATATCGGTCACCTGTACGATCCGCGCCGGCACGTGGCGCGGGGTCGCATTGGCACGGATGTGGGAACGGATCTTCGATTCCAGCACCTCGTCGAGCGCACGCCCGTCGCGCAGGATTACGAAGAGCACCACACGGACGTCACCCTCCCACTGCTGGCCGATGACCAGCGCTTCCACCACTTCCTCGAGCTGCTCCACCTGGCGGTAGACCTCGGCGGTGCCGATGCGCACACCGCCGGGGTTGAGCACCGCGTCGGAACGGCCGTGGATGATCACTCCTCCGTGCTCGGTGATCTCCACGTAATCGCCGTGGCACCAGACGTTGTCGAACCGGGCAAAGTAGGCGTCGTGGTACTTGCGCCCGTCCGGGTCGTTCCAGAAGCCGACCGGCATCGAAGGAAACGCGCTGGTGCAGACCAGTTCGCCCTTTTCGCCGACGACGCTGCGCCCTTCGTCGTCGAAGGCATGCACGTCGAGCCCCAGGCCCAGGCACTGGATCTCGCCGCGGCGCACCGGCGCGGCGGGGTTGCCGACCACAAAGCAGGAGATGATGTCGGTACCGCCGCTGATCGACGAGAGGCAGACGTCTTCCTTGATGGACTCGTAGACGAAATCGAAGCTTTCGGGTACGAGCGGAGATCCAGTGGAGAGGATGGCTTCCAACGTCGAAAGATCGTGCGTCTTCGCAGGTACCAGTTCCGCCTTCCTGACCGCGTCGATGTACTTGGCGGAGGTCCCGAATGCATTGATGCCCTCCTCGTCCACGTAGTCGAACAGCGCGTTGCCGTCGGGGTGAAACGGGGAGCCGTCGTAGAGCGCGAGCGTCGCCTCGCACGCCAGCGCGCTCACCTGCCAGTTCCACATCATCCAGCCGCACGTGGTGAAGTACAGGAGCCGTTTCCCGCGCCCGACGTTGCTGTGCAGGGCGAGCTCCTTGATGTGCTGGAGCAGCGTGCCGCCCGCGCCGTGGACGATGCACTTCGGGGCTCCGGTGGTACCGGAGGAGTACATGATGTAGAGGGGATGGTCGAACGGGAGGCGTTCGAACTCGATTTCCACGGGGGCGAGGCCGGTCACGAACTCATCGAGAGTGACCGCCCTCGCGACCGCGGAGACGTCAGGCGAGGTCATCGTGTAGGGCACCACGACCATCCGCTCGATCGACGGAACCTCGGCCGCGATCGACCCGAGCCGGCCCATGGAGTCGAACCGCTTTCCGGCGTAGAAGTAGCCGTCGGCACTGAAAAGAACTTTCGGCTCGATCTGTCCGAATCGATCAACCACACCCTGCACGCCGAAGTCCGGAGACGCCGACGACCAGATCGCGCCGATGCTCGTGGTGGCGAGCATCGCGACAACGGTCTCGGGCAGGTTGGGCATGTAGCCTGCGACGCGATCGCCCCTGGTGACTCCGGCCTCGCACAAGGCTTGCGCGACCACGGCAACCATGTCATGGAGTCTTCGAAAGCTGAGCGCGTAGCGAACACGGTCCTCGCCTCGAAACAGGATTGCGGGCGTGTCGTCACGGCGTCGGAGCAGGTTCTCGGCGAAGTTGAGGCGCGCGCCGGGGAACCACTTTGCGCCGGGCATCCGGTCGCCGTCGACCAGCACGGGTCCGTCGCCGCGGTCGCCGACGACCTCGCCGTAGTCCCAGATCGCCGACCAGAACGCGGAACGGTCTTCGATCGACCAGCGGTGCAGCATCGCGTAGGTGTCTGCGTCCACGCCGTGGTGTTCGCGCACCATGGCCGCGAAGCGGGTGACGTTTGCAGTCGCGACCTGCTCCGGAGAGGGTTGCCAGAGAATTTCGGCCATTGCTGCCTCCGATGGACTCGACCGGTCCGATCCTAACCTCACAGAAATTTGCGGCCTACGTTTGCCCACCCGGGCGAGACCCTGCAATCATTCTGCAAGGCGCGTCAGCCGCCCTTTCGGCGTCGCGGTTCACGGACTCCCGACTTGTTGCGGCTGCACTGCGCACGGCGTACCGGTGACGTCATGTCGGCAACAAGTGCCTGACCGGCGCATTCTGCGGCACGCAGGGCGTCGGTCGGACACGTCCATCGAGGGTTCCAGCGAATGAACAGTCGTCCGATCCGGCATGAGAATATTCGAACCGATGCCGCCGCCCTGTGCGAAATCGGAAATCGCTTCGTCGGCAATCCGGGTGAGGCCGAGGCCCGGGATTACATCAAGCAGCGCTTTCGCGATGTCGGGCTGGCGCACGTGCGTGAAGAGACCTTCGAAGTCGCAACCTATCGGGCGAGGACTGCACGATGCGAGCTGATCGGCGTCGCGTCGGGGAGCGCCCTGGCCTGCGTCGGGCTCCAGTTCACCGGCTCCGGCGACGTGGAGTCCGAGGCGGTCGATCTGGGCGTTCTTCGCGAGCCGTCGGACCTCGACAGGGCAATCCGCCGCTGTGGAGGTCTGGCCGGCAGAATCGCGATCCTGCAGTGCCCGTATCCATATCTGTTCACCGAACGTCTGGTGGCGGAAGGTGCGGTTGCCGTCGTGGACGTCAGCGAGGCACGGGACGGTCATATCTGTCATCTCAACGCGATGATGTATCCCGCACTGGCCGCGAATCCGAACGGCACACGGCTGCCGATTCCCGGAGTCACCGTCGAACGCGGAGACGCGGAGCGTCTGGTGGAGCATGTTCGAGTGTCGAGCCGACGAGTCCGCGTGGTGCACGACGCGCGTTACGAGATCGTCACCACCGCGAATGTGGTGGGAGAACTTGCGAGCGTCGACGGGACCGGCGAGAGAGCCGTCATCGGCGGACACTACGACAGCCAGCTCGAGGGGGTCGGAGCATCGGACAACGCATCCGGCATCGCCAGCCTCATCGAAGTCGCCGATGTGCTGGCGAGTACGCGCCTGCACCGGAATCTCGTCTTCGCAGCCTTTGCCGACGAGGAAGGCGGATTCCGCGGTTCGACCCACTACTGCCGGCTGCACCGCGACACCCTCGACAGCACGGTGGGGATGGTCAACCTCGATGCACCCGGGTGGGCCCCGTCGCAGCGATCGCTGCATGCGGACGCATCGATCCGGGCGCTGGCCGTCGAGACCGCGCGGCAGGTGAACTGGTCACCGGACGAGGAGATGGATGCCTCGCTGTTCCCCGGCTCCGACCACAATCCGTTCATCGACGCCGGAGTGCCGTCCTGCTTCTTCTGGCGACATCCTCCCACGCATCCCTACTACCACACCGGTGGAGACACGCTCGACCTGCTGGACTTTCGTGTCGTCGCCGACACCGCGACGGTCTCCTGCGCCATGATCGAGCGTCTCGGAACGGACCGAAATCTGGGGCTGGGCAGGTCGAGACCGTCGAAACGCTGGCTGGACCTGCGCCCGGACGGCCAGCGGTAACGGAGGGTGTGGAGCCCGCGCGTCGGATCGCGTGGGGACAGTGTGCCGTCGTGCTCGTTCGGGTAGACCACTCCGGCCTTGACGTCCCATGAAATGCGACCGATGAAGGTTCGGCGCCGTGCATCATATCGTGCGTGGAAACAGTACGCTGTCGTGCTCGCTCCGCCGGACTACTCCGGCCTTGACGACCCACGAAACACGGCCGATGTCCCGGATGTCGGACAGGGGATCGCCGTTCACGACGATCAGATCAGCAGCCTTGCCCGGCTCGAGCGTCCCGATCTCCTGACCCATTCCCAGCAGATCGGCGCCCCCCCTTGTAGCGGCAACCAGCGCCTGCATGGGACTCATTCCGTTCCTCACCATGAAGATCAGCTCGCGCCACGCGCGCCCATGATCGTTCAACGGGGTTCCCGCATCGCTTCCCATCGCGATCTTCGCGCCCGCGTCGACGGCATTTCGAAACCCGACCGTGTTGTACTCCAGCGCTGACGCGGCGTTGGTGACGGCCTCCGAGGAGATGCCGTGGGCAGTGGCGTTCGCGATCAGGTCGTACGCCATGATGGTCGGCACCAGCCAGGCTCCGTTCCTCACCAGACGCTCGATGCCCTCGTCGTTGTCGAGGAAATAGCCGTGTTCGATGCTGTCGATACCCGCCGCCAGCGCGTCGTTCACCCCGCGTCTTCCTTCGGCGTGGGCTGCGAGCCTGATGCCGTGCTTGTGCGCCTCATGCACCGCCGCTTCCAGCTCGTCGAGGTCGAGCTGGGGAATTCCGGGGATGCCGCACGGCGTCAGCACGCCCCCGGTCGCGAACAGCTTGATCACGTCAGCTCCGTTGCGGATGCAGGTGCGGACCGCCTTTCGGACCTGATCGGGTCCGTCCGCCTCGATGCTGAAGGAGTGGCCGTGACCACCGGTCATCGAGATGCCCCGACCGGCGGCAATCATGCGAGGGCCGGGAATCAGTCCCTGACCAATGGCGTCGCGCAGATTGAAGTCCAGCTCCCAGGCGGTACCGAGAGTGCGGATGGAAGTGATGCCGCTCATGAGCATCTCGCGCATGTTGTGCACACCGCGCACCGCTTGCACGCCCATCGGCTCGCGCACGGTCCCGGCATCGGGGTCGGGGTTCATGCACGGATGCACGTGAACGTCGATCAGACCCGGCAGTACCGTCGCCTCGCGAGCGTCGATGAACTCGTCGGACGGTGGACCCGACTCCCGCCAGGGGAAGACATCCGCGATTCGACCGTTGGCGATCAGCAGGCCCATGTCCTCCCGGGCAAAGGTACCGGTCCCGTCGATCAGGTTCCCGGCCCGGACGAGCATGCTCACAACCCGTTCCTCATGACGATGCGACCACCCTGGATGGTGCAGACCACGTTGCCGAGGCTGGCGATGTCCGCCAACGGATCGCCGTCGACGACGATCAGATCCGCGATCTTGCCGGATTCCACCGTTCCCACCTGAGCGCCGAGCCCGAGCAGCTCCGCGCCGTTGCGGGTGGCGGCGACAATCGCGGCCATGGGGGTCATGCCGTGGCGGACCATGAACGAGGCCTCGCGCCAGCTTCGCCCATGGTCGTTGAACGCGGTTCCGGCATCGCTCCCCATCGCAACGTTGGCCCCCGCATCCAGCGCCGAGCGAAAGCCCGCGGTGTTGTACTCCAGCGCCGCCTTCGCCTTCTCCACCGCTTCCGGCGGTACCCCCTGCTCCAGACCGTCGGCAATGAGGTCGTACGCCATCAGGGTCGGGACCAGGTACGCGCCGGTGTCCACGAGCCGGTCGAGACCCTCGGTGTTCTGCATGAAGTATCCATGTTCGATGCTGTCGACGCCGGCCGCCAGCGCATCGTTGACGCCCTCCGGGTTCTCGGCGTGCGCCGCGACCTTGAGACCCGCCTTGTGGGCTTCGTGGACCACGGCTCGAATCTCGTCGAGATCGAATTTCGACACCCCGGGCCGGACGCGGGGTGTCATGATGCCGCCGGTGACAGTGATCTTGATGACGTTCACGCCGCTCCTGATCTGGAGCCGGGTCGCCTCCCGCATCTCCGCCGGTCCGTCCGCTTCGATGCGATAGTAGTGTCCATGTCCTCCGGTGACCGTGAGGCTGCGCCCGGCGGCCACGATGCGGGGACCCGGAATCAGCCCCTGTCGAATACCGTCCCGCAGGTGCAGGTCCAGATCGTCGGGTGTCCCCAGCGTGCGAATCGTGGTCACGCCCGCGTGGAGCATGTCGCGTGCGTTGCAGACTCCCCGGATCATCATGTCCGGCGGTGGTTCGTGCCTGACGTTGAAGACGGGATCGCAGGACGCGTCGAAGCAGATGTGCACGTGGGCATCGACGAGTCCGGGCAACACCACCTTGTCGAACGCCGGAATCACGGCGGCGTCGGTGTCGTCGATCGTGTCGCGGTCGCCGATTGCGAGAATGCGCCCCTCGTCGAACAGAACGTCGACGTTCTCCCGCGGCGACCCGCCCGTGCCGTCGATCAGGCATCCAGCCTTGAGCAAGTACCTCATCACCCGGTCCCCGTCATCCGAATCAACGATGATTGCAGCTCATCCGCCGCTTGCCGGCCGGTCCGGCGTACCGTCGCCGCGCCGCGGGTCGACTGCCCGGGCTGCCACCGCACGATGGACTCGGTACACGTTTGCATCGATCGAGCCCTCCCGGTCCCGTCCGGTCGTTCAAGGTTGCTTCTGCCGTGGATCGAGCAGATCGCGCAACCCGTCGCCGAGCAGATTGAGACCGAGCACCCCGACTGCGATGACGATACCTGGAATCATCACGATGTGCGGAGCCACGCGAAAGTAATCCCGTCCCCGGCTCAGCATCACGCCCCACTCCGACGCCGGCGGCTGCACCCCGAGCCCGAGAAAGCTCAATCCGGACGCGATGAGAATGGCGGCGGCCACGGTGTACGTCACGTGGACGAGCAGGGGAGCAAGAACGTTGGGAATGATGTGTCGCACGATGATGCGCAGCGTGGAGAATCCGGCCGCCACGGCAGCCTCCACGAACTGCTCGTTTCTGATCGAGAGCACCGACGCGCGCACGAGCCGCGCGAACGACGGGATGGCCGCCAGCCCGATTGCCAGCACGAGATTGAACGCACCGCTGCCGAGGACGCTGATGATCGCGATGGCGATCAGCAACTCGGGAAACGCCACCATGACGTTGATGACGGTCATGACCACGGCGTCGATGCGTCCTCCGAAGTAGCCGGACGTCGCGCCCAGCACCAGACCCGCCGCCAGGCCGAGCGACGCGGCGGCCACCGACATGCCGAGGGTGTATCGCCCGCCGTCCATGATTCGGGACAGGATGTCGCGTCCCAGCTCGTCGTTGCCGAGCACGTTCTGGAGACTCGGACCTTCGAGCTTCCTGGCCAGATCCTGCTTGTAGGGATCATGGGGTGCGAGATGGGGCCCGAATACCGCCGTGAACACGTAGATGACGATGATCCCCAACCCGATCATGAAGTGCGGATTCCTCCTCGCCCTGCGCATGAACCCTCGACTCGCAACGAGTTGTCCCGGGAGATCGGACATCAGCGTTCGTACCGTATGCGCGGATCCAGGAACATGTAGACGACGTCGACCAGCAGATTCACCAGTATGAAGGTGACGCTGACGATCAGGAGCGATGCCTGGACCACCGGGAAGTCCCGGTTGAGGATGCCGTTGACGAGGAGCCAGCCGATGCCGGGCCACGTGAAAATGATCTCGGTCACCACCGCACCCGACATCAGCACCCCGAACTGCATGCCCACGATGGTCACCACCGGAATCGACGCGTTCTTCAACGCGTGGAGCATCAGGATTCGACGCTCCCTGAGACCCTTCGCGCGTGCGGTCCGGATGTAGTTCGTACCGAGCACCTCGAGCATCGTGGAGCGGGTAAGGCGTGCGATCAGACCCATCGACGCGATACCCAGAGAGATCGCCGGAAGGATGATGTGCCGCCAGGAGTCCCCGTTTCCGGCGGGCAGCCAACCCAGGTGCACCGCGAAGATCAGGATCAGAATGAGGCCGAGCCAGAACGGAGGAATGGAGAAACCGCTGACGGCGACGACCATGCTCACGGTATCGAACGCGCTCCCGCGCGTGATGCTCGCGATCACCCCGATCGCGACTCCCGCCACGATCGCGATGCACATGCTGAGGATGGTCAGCCGGAATGTGTTGACGTATCGCGGCCAGAGCACGTCCGAGACCGGTACCCGCATCCTGACCGACTGGCCGAAATCCCCTCGGGCGACTCGGGTGATCCAGCGGACGTACTGCACGGGGACCGGTTGGTCCAGCCCCCACTTGCGTCTGAGTCGTTCGATGTCCTCCTGCTTGGCGACGGGGCTCGCCATCACCCGAATCGGATCGCCGGGAACCGCCTGGAGCAGCAGGAAGACCAGGATCGTGGCGACGAGTATCGCCAGGGCGGCGTGCAGGGAGCGCTTGTAGAGGTATCGCAGCACGTCCCTAGACCCGATCGTCCTCCGGGGTTCCCGCCCGTCGGCGAGAACCGCACCGGTGTCGGCCGGCGCGCCTCACCGGGACGCGACAACTGTCATCTCGTGCCGCGCTCCGACGGCCCCCGTACGATGCCGGTCCCCTGGGCGCGACCGGAATCGCGCGTGTGTCGCACGATTCCGGTTATGGAGAGAATCAGGCGGGTATCGGGCACGAGCCGGACGACGCATCGGTCAGGCCGCTCGGGGCCGCGCCGGACCCGCCTCACTCAGCGCATGCTCGCACTCTTGAATCCGACGCGGCCGGCGGGCGACAGCGTCAATCCGGCGAGCTTCGCCTTGTGAGCAACGACCGCCTGCTCGAAGTGGGTGATGAGCCAGGGCGGGTCTTCGACGAGGTTCTTCTGGATGTCCGCCAGAATGGCCTTTCGCTCCTCCAGGTCGGTGGACTCGTTCGCGGCGTCGATCAGCCGGTCGACTTCCTCGTTCCCGTAGAACGCTTCGTTGAATCCGTTCTTCGGCCAGTTGTAGCTCGTCAGCGTCTGGCGCATCCACGTCGGCGGGTCCTCGGTGCCGTACGAGGTCTGCACGATGTCACGGGCTTGCGCCGCCGCGTCTTCGGCGGGCGTGAACCAGACCGCGTCGACGAACGCTCCCCACTCGATGACTTCGAGCTGAATCTTCAGGCCGATCTCCTGCAGCATCCCCTGCAGTGCCTCGGCAACCTGCCGATCCTGGTAGTACCGGCCCTCGGTGATGTAGACGACGAACGTACGGTCGAACGGGAAGTTCGCCTCTTCCAGCATCTTCCTCGCAGCGGCCGGATCGTATTCGTAGACGTCGATCGGGGTGGAGCCGTAGACGGTCGGGGAGACGTAGGAATTGGCGGCTTCGCCCGCGCCGTAGAGCACGTTGTCGACGATGCTCTGTCGGTCGACGGCCCGGTTCAGCGCGATGCGTATCCGGGGGTTCGACCACACGTCCTTCGTATGGTTGAACGCCCAGTAGAACAACCGGGAAATCGTCCGGTTGGACAATCCGTACTCGTCGCTCTCCCGGAGGCGCGCCAGATCCTGAGCGGGCACCTGGTTGATGAGGTCGACGTCGCCGGATTCGAGCGCGAGCACGCGCGCACTGCCTTCGGGGCTCGGCCGATAC
This sequence comes from Gammaproteobacteria bacterium, assembly GCA_022826505.1. GTDB lineage: Bacteria > Pseudomonadota > Gammaproteobacteria > HK1 > HK1 > HK1. The sequence continues at coordinate 7,295 of JAJDUQ010000039.1, read as the reverse complement.
TCCACGGAACCGATGGCGGGCGCGCCTCCCCAGTAGTCCGGGTTCTTCTTCAGAACCAGCTTCACACCGGGGGTCCAGGAATCGAACACGAACGGACCGGTACCGACGGGATTCCTGCCGTACTTGTCGCCGTGCTCCGCCACCGCGTCCGGACTGTTCATGAGCTTGCCGAAATCGCTTGCGAGCAGGCTCAGGAGACTTCCGTAGGGCTTCTTCGTGTTGATCTTTACCGTGAATGCATCGACCGCTTCCACCGACGCGATGTGCGGCTCCCACTGCTTGACGTTGGCAAGCTCGTTGGCGGCATCCATCACCCGGTCGAAGTTGAACTTGACGACATCGGCGTCGAAATCCGTGCCGTCGTGAAACTTCACTCCCTCGCGAAGGTTGAACGTCCAGCTCAGTCGATCGTCGGAGAGTGACCAGGACGTGGCCAGTACCGGCACTATCTCGCCCGTCTCGGAGAGCCCGACGAGTCCCTCGTGGACGTTGTACACGACATCGAACGACGGGCCATCGATGGCGTCCGCCGCATCGAGATTGACCGCCTCGGCACCATACGCATACACGACGTGCGCATCGTCGGCCATGGCCGGCGTCATGATTGTCAGCAGGCAGGCGCCGATGAGCGATCTCAGGCGCCGACTCGACGTCGGAGTGGCCATGACGGTGATTCGCGTTGTTGACATGCGGTGTTCCTCCCGGTTGCAAGAATCGCTCGGGCCGGCGGCGGAGGTGGAGGGATCGATGAGTAGCATGCGATTCCCGAGGCCGCGCCGGACGTGGCGGATGACCTCCAGTCATGCTCGGACCGACGGCCAGGGCCGGTAGCCCGACGAGTGCCGAGCGTTCAGTCTCATTCGACCTTGCAGACATCACTTGCGGGTGTCAAGCGAGCGCCGGTCAAGGCCGGGGGGCGAAGCAAAACACTCGATTGTCGCTACCCGAGTTGGTTCGAGGTCTCGACACCGTCAGTCGACGGCAGGTTGCGGCTCCCGTCGATGACGCGCTTGCCGCCCTCCTCGGCCAGGGCGACGTAGGTGAACATGCCCTCGGTGACCTTGATTTCCTCCGGCGGCTCGTCGGACCGCGTGCGGCGCACCCACGTCTCGACGTGTACGGTAATCGACGTGCGGCCGATGCGCTCGGTCCGGCAATGACAGCTCACGAGGTCTCCGACGTAGACCGGACGATGAAAGCTCATCGCCTCGATGCCGACGGTGGCGACCCGTCCGCCGGTCCGCGCCATCGCATGAGTTCCACCTGCGACGTCCATCTGAGCGAGCAGCCAGCCGCCGAAGATGTCGCCGTACGGGTTGGTGTCCGCCGGCATCGCGACGGTGCGAAGCTCGGCCTCGCCCGCGGGTGGGTGTCGCATGTCGCTCATGTTCGCAGCTCCGGGACTTCGATACGATCCGAACCCGTGAATGTTGCGCGATATCGGACACCTCGGTAAATCCGGAGAACGATCCGCATCGGATTCGACGATAAACAATGGGGACCAACGTGTGTATGGTTCTGTCTATTGCCGGTAGATGCACGGGGTCTGCCGGGCGCTGTCCCTCGCCACCGGCTGTGCATGAAGGGCTTTCGCGACGAACCGGTCAATCGCAATTCCTACGACCCGAGCCACGCCGGAGGACTCGGACCAGGAGCATCGAGAATGAGCGCAGGGCAATCCACCAATCCATTCGAGACGGACCTCGGCCGAACACCGGCGAACTTCACTCCGCTCACGCCCCTCACGTTTGTCGAACGCGCCGCCTCCGTCTACCCGGACCACCTCTCCGTCATCGACGGCGAGCGCCGCTTCACCTGGTCCGAGACCTACGCACGCTGCCGGCGCCTCGCTTCCGCGCTCGCGGCACGTGGCGTCGGCACCGGCGACTGCGTGGCGGTCTTCGCGCCGAACGTCCGCGCCATCTACGAGGCGAGCTTCGGGGTGCCGATGCTCGGCGCGGTGCTCAACACCATCAACATTCGGCTCGACGCGGCAACCGTCGCGTTCATCCTCGAACACGGTGGTGCGAAGGTGTTGCTCACGGACCGGGAGTTCTCGCCGGTGGTCGCGGACGCGCTCTCCCGGATTCGACATCCTCCGATCGTCGTCGACATCGACGACCCACATGCCGCGGGCGGCAAGCGCATCGGCGACATCGATTACGAGGCGCTGCTCGAAGAGGGCGATTCGGCGTTCCGGTGGTCGAACCCGGACGACGAGTGGCGCGCAATCTCGCTCAACTACACCTCGGGCACCACCGGGAACCCCAAGGGGGTCGTCTACCACCACCGCGGCGCATATCTCAATGCGTTGTCGAACATCGTCGGCTGGAACCTTGCGCACCACCCCGTCTACCTGTGGACACTGCCGATGTTCCACTGCAACGGGTGGTGCTTCCCGTGGACGCTGGCCGCGATCGGTGGGACGAGCATCTGCATGCGCAGGGTGGAGGCGAGCGCCATCTACCGGGCAATCGCCGAGAACGGCGTGACGCACATGTGCGGCGCGCCGGTGGTGCTGGGGATGATCCTGAATGCGAGCGATGCGGAGCGGCGTTCGTTCTCGCATCCCGTGAACGTGATGACCGCGGCCGCCCCCCCGCCCGCCGCGGTGCTGGAACGCATGGAGCGGGAAGGGTTCAAGGTCACCCACGTCTACGGCCTCACCGAGACGTACGGACCTGCGGTGATCTGCGCCTGGAAGAACGAGTGGAACGACCTTCCGATGGCGGAGCAGGCGGAGCGCAACGCCCGACAGGGCGTGCGCTACCACGTGCTCGACTCCCTGGAGGTGATGGACCCGGAGACGATGACGCCGGTACCGAAGGACGGCGAGACGATTGGCGAAGTGATGTTTCGCGGCAATATCGTGATGAAGGGCTACCTCAGGAATCCGGCCGCAACCGAGGAGGCGTTTTCCGGTGGATGGTTCCATTCGGGCGACCTCGGGGTCGTGCACCCCGACGGCTACGTTCAGCTCAAGGATCGATCGAAGGACATCATCATTTCAGGGGGAGAGAACATCTCTTCCATCGAGATCGAGGACACGCTGTACCGCCACCCGGCGGTGCTGGAGGCGGCGGTAGTCGCCCGGCCCGACGAGAAGTGGGGCGAGACTCCTTGCGCATTCGTGACGCTGCTTCCGGGGTCGAACGACATCACCGAGGAGGACATCATCACCTTCTGCCGCGAGAGCATGGCGCACTTCAAGGCGCCGCGCACGGTGGTGTTCGGACCGCTGCCGAAGACCTCGACGGGGAAGGTTCAGAAGTTCAAGCTTCGCGAGCAGGCTGAAAGGCTGTGATCGCCCGGGCATGACGGCGAAGATTGCCTGGGGGAGCAACTCCCTTCGCGGCCGACGAGAGCTACCCCCCGCCACGCTGAAACGATCTGTCGAACTGCGCGAGGAACCGTTCGAGCGCCTCGGGCTCGAATCCCGAAAGCTCGATCTCCACGTCGACCACCGGCAGGCGCAGCAGCGCGATGCGGCGCTCGCGTTGTTCGGAGAGCGTGATCTCGACCTTCCCGGGAGCGCCGACGACCGAGACGGACAGGCCGTCGACGGTGAACGTGGCGGGTGCCACGGCATGGACCAGCGAGCGGAGGAACTCCGCGTGGGTGATGGTCATCTCGCGATGCAGACGCGTCGTCTCCATCGCGAGATGACAGCCTCGACTCAGTGCGTGACGGGGCCGAGAGAGAAAGCGTAGGCGTTCGCACCCACCGTCTGGCGCCGCGCGACGTAGGCCTCGCCGATGCGGGTGGGATCCTCGCGCAGCCGGTCCGCCCACTTGCCGAGGCGCAGGCGGCTCTGGATGAGGCCGCGCAGGATTCCGACCGACTCGGTATGCCCCAGGGTGCTCGCGCCCACCAGCACATCGTCCTCGAACTGCAGGTTGACGTACCGGTAACGGTCCGGTGCATCGAGCACTGCCGAGGTGCCGCCGTCGACACCCATCCACAGACCGAAGGAGCACGAGACGAGTCCAACGGTGTCGAGGACGTTCATGTTGACGCTGCCCTGGTGAACGACGTTGCGGCCCGCCATGTTGAGCGCGGCGACCCGGGCGTGATCCGCCGCGGTCGGCTGGATCGCGTGCACCGAGTATCCGCCGGTCGAGAAGTCGCGGCCCTCGGCCACGTCTCCAGCCGCGTAGATGTCGGAATCGGTGCTCCTGAGGTGCCGGTCGACCCTGACTCCGTTACCGATTTCAACGCCGGTGCCTTCGAGGAAATCGACGTTCGGGGCAACGCCGGTCGCTCGGATGACGAGCGCCGCCTCCACCGTGACGCCGCTGTCGAGCCGGGCAACGAGGTTCGAGCCGCTGCCGCGCTCGATTGCCTCGACCCTGGCCGAGGTGTGCACGGCGATACCCTTGCTCCGGCACCAGCGCCCGAGGTGACCGCCCGCGGTTTCGTCCAGCATCCGCGACACCATGCGGTTCTCCATCTCCACCACTGAGAGGCTCACTCCGCGGCGCACGAGCGCTTCGAGGATGATGCAGCCGATGAAGCCGGCCCCGATCAGCAGCACCGGAGCGCCCTTCTGCGCAAGGCGCAGAATGTGGCGTGCGTCCTCCATCGTCCAGCAGGCGTGCACCCCCGGCAGATCGATGCCCGGCACGGGCGGCACCGCCGGATGGGAACCGGAGGCGACGAGAAGCCTGTCGTAGCTCAACGTCCGATCTCCGGCGAGGACGAGCGTCTTCGTGGCGCGATCGACGCGCTTCACCCGATCCCGGACAACATTGATTCCACAATCTTCGTAGTGGCTGTCCTGCTTGCGCAGATACGTGCCGGCCTCGTCGATGTCGTCGGCCAGCAGGTACGGAATGGCCATGCGCGAGTACGGCGGTTCCGGCTCGTCTCCGACGATTGTCACCCTCGACGCGCCGTCGGCCTTGCGCAGCGTCTCCGCCGCGATGACGCCGGCGGGGCCCGCTCCGATGATCACGTGATGCATGTCTCGGCTCCCCTGAAGTCGCGGATGCGGACTGCGAATCGCCACGGGCGGGACGGGACCACCATCCCGCCCGTGGCGTGACACCTCCGGGATGTCAGAGCCTCAACCGCTCCACCGTCTCGTTCGAGGGCACTCCGTCCGGAGTCCAGCCCCGAATCTCGTAGTACTCCGGCAGCATCTGGGCGAGACCATTCGTCTTGCCCTCCGCCGGTCCGGTGTTGGCACCCTCTTCGACGAGCCGCTTCGGGAGCGAGTCGTCCGCGGCGGTGAACCCGGCCGCGTTGTTGAACTGACGCTCCAGGTTCCACACCCGCTCGCCGACCTCCAGCAGCCGCTCCGCCGTCCACTCGCCGTCGCAGGCCGCATCGACCTGCGGCGCGATGTTGTCCAGCGTCCACGCGAAGGTGGTGAACACGCACAGTCCGGACGAGTCCACCGCGGCGGTGGCGTCCTGGAACGCCTTGACGAGACCCGGCTTGCCGTCGGTCACCAGTGGGTCCGTCTTCTCGGGAATGCCGAGCACCTCGGATGCGACGGTGTAGCTGCGCAGGTGGCATGCGCCACGATTCGAGGTCGCGTAGGTCAGCCCCATGCCCTGAATGCCGCGTGGGTCGTAGGCGGGGAACTCCTGGCCCTTGACAGTCATCGAGAGCTCCGGTCGGCCGTACTTCTCGCACAGCCGCTTCGAGCCCAGCCCGAGATCCTTGCCGAACCCTTCGCCGGTGGCGGTCATCTCCGCAGCCTTCGCGAGCGCTTCGGCGGAACCGAAGTTGAACTTCACGCCGCCGGTGATGTTGTCGTCGATGGCGCCGGTCTCGTAGAGCTCCATTGCGGCGGCGACGGTGGCTCCGAACGAGATGGGATCCATCGCGTCCTCGTTGCAGAGGTAGTTCGCATAGGTGAGAGTCTCGAGATCGTCGACGCCCGTGTCCGACCCCAGCGCCCACGCCGCTTCGTACTCGAGCCCTCCGGACGCACCCCAGTACTTCGGCTTGTTCTCGACCGTGAAATGGCCCTTGTCCATCACCGAGATGCGCCCGCACGCGATGGTGCAGCCGAAGCACGCGGCGTTGGTCACGAGGTTCGCCTGGCCGTCGCTCTCGCGCTTCTCGGCCATCGCCTCCGCAGAGATCTTGTGCGCCCCTTCGAACTTCACCTCCCGCATGTTGCGGGTGGGCATCGCCCCGATCTCGTTGATGACGTTCATCAGCACCTGGGTGCCGTAGGCCGGCAGCCCCTGGCCGGTGACCGCATTCTCGGCGAGCACCGCCTTCTGCTCGGTGGTGGTCTGCATGAATCGAATCGGGTCCTTGATGCCGGCGACCCCCTTCGTGCCCCGCACCGCGACCGCCTTGAGATGCTTCGACGCCATCACGGTGCCCACACCCGAGCGGCCCGCCGCGCGATGGAGGTCATTGACGATCGCGGAGTAGAGACAGCCCGACTCGGCCGCGCGGCCGACGCATGCGATGCGAAGGCGCGGGTCCTGGTGCTTCGCGTGGAGCAGCTCGTCGACCTCCCAGACCGACTTGCCCCAGAGATCGTCGGCCGGACGCAGCTCCGCGTTCTCGTTCTCGACGTAGAGATACACCGGTGAGCTCGACCTGCCTTCGAAGACGATCATGTCCCACCCGGCGTTCTTGATCTCCGCGCCGATGAAGCCGCCGGAGTTCGAGCAGGCGATGGCGCCCGTCAGCGGGCTCTTGGTGACCACGGAGTAGCGGCCTCCGGTGGAGGCCATGGTTCCGGTCAGCGGCCCCGTCACCATGATGAGCTTGTTGTCCGGGGAGAGCGGGTCGACCCTGGGGTCGACCTCCTCGACGAGATACTTCGAGGCAAGGCCGCGCTGCCCCAGGTAGGCTTGCGCCCACTCCATCTTGAGGGGCTCCTTCTCGCAGGTGCCCTCGGTGAGGTTCACCCGCAGCACGTTTCTGGTCCAACCCATGATCTGGTCCTCCCCTCTCAGGCGTCCGGTTGCGGACGGTTGGGATCGACGCCCTGCGCCGCCCAGGCGCGCATCCGGTCCATCCCGTGCTGTTCGATGTCGACGTAGGTGATGGCCTCGGTCGGGCACGCCTTCGCGCACGCCGGGTCGCCACCGCACAAGTCGCACTTGATGACCTTGCCGGTGTCCGCGTTGTAGTTCACCGTGCCGAAGGGGCAGGCGATGGTACAGACCTTGCAGCCAACACAGACGTCGTCGAGGACGTCCTTGGAACCGGTGAGCGGATTCATCACGATGGCATCGACGGGACAGGCGTGCAGACACCACGCTTCGTCGCACTGGGTGCACGTGTAGGGCGCGAACCGTCCTTCGTAGTGGAAGGTGAAC
>JAJDUQ010000278.1 GCA_022826505.1 Gammaproteobacteria bacterium | reverse complement strand
CGGTGTGCCTCCAGCTCCGAAATCGACGCAGACATGGCGGGCCTCCCAACCTGTCAAAACTCTATCTTGACAGAAAACCCGCCATTCCACACCGCATCCCATGCCCTTTCTCAATTCACCACAAATCTGACGTGCACCCGCACGGCGCCCGCAGCTTGACATCCTGCAATTCGTCGTCACGATGATCGGTACCGCCGGTTCTCCATGTCGCGGGGAGGAACACGATGGCCGATTCGGATCTCGGATCGCGAACCGTCGGCGCGCTGGCTGATCTCCTGGACGCGCTCCGTGCGGACACGGACGCCGGTCGCACCACGGTGCGGATCGACGACAGCCGCATCGGCCTGCACTGCGACACCGTCGCCGCGGAGTCGCTGTCGGAAGGCGTTCATTCGATTCTGACTCTGAACACCCTCGACCAGAGGAACGCGGCGGCGGTCAAGTGGCTGGACAAGAACCGGCGGACCTTCGTCATGAACGACACCCTCGACCCCTGGGATCCCGAGGTGGCGCCGGAGCGCGAGGTCGTCGAGGCCTACGGCATCCGCTCCGAGATGGTGGCGCCGGTGATCAGGCACGGGGACGTGGTTGCGTGGGTCTCGGTCCACTACACCAGGGGCCCGCGGGTCTGGACGGACGCCGAGATCGCCCGTATCGAGGCCGCCTGCGAGGGCGTTCGGGAAATCCTGGAAGGCGTCGACGAGACGCTCGCGACCGGCGGCTGAGCGAATCGTGCCGGCGCGGAACGCGATGCCATGACCACGCTGACCGTTGCCAACTGCCGTGCCCTGCTCGGCACTCCGGCGAAGATGACGCCGGCGCCCGTGGACATCGTCATTCGCGACCGTCGCATCGCCGACATCCGTCCCGCCGGCGCGCGTCCGCCGGACGGCACGGTTGTCGACGGCACCGGCAGGATGGCCACTCCGGGCCTGGTCAACGGCCACAACCACAGCCACGAGAACTTCCAGAAGGGCCGGCACGAGAACATGCCGCTCGAGGTCTGGTCGAACCTCAACCGGCCGCTGACGCCGTGGAACTTCACCCCGCGCCAAGTCTACATCCGCACGATGATCGGCGCCGTCGAGTCGCTGCGCACCGGCGCGACCACCATGGTCGACGATCTCATCGTCGGTCCGGTCCTGCGGCCCGACCACGTCGAGGCGGTCCTCCAGGCCTACGAGGACATCGGCATCCGTGCCCTCCTGGCCCCGGGCATGAACGACCAGCCGCTGATGGACACCCTGCCCTACGGGCGCGAGACCTTCCCGCCCGAGGTGGTGAAGCACCTGGAGAGCCAGGAGAAGACGCCGCCGGCGGACATCATGGCCTTCGTGCGCACTCTGGCGAAGGAACGCCACCCGAAGTCGCGGCGGGTCGGCACCGCGGCGTCTCCGTCGGCGCCGCAGCGCTGTACGGAACCCCACCTGCTGGCGGTGCGCCGGCTCGCCGACGATTTCGATCTGCCCGTTGTCATCCACGTGCACGAGACCCGGCTGCAGGTGGTGACCGGCAACCTGTTCTATGGTGCGCCCATGGTCGAGTACCTGCACCGTATCGGCTTTCTCCGGCCTGGGGTCTCGCTGATTCACGTGGTGTGGGTGAACCCGCGCGAGATCGACATGCTGGCCGAGTCCGGCGCCACCGCGCAGCACAATCCGGTCTCCAACCTTTCGCTGGCGTCGGGAATCTGCCCGGTCCGCGCTCTGCTCGACGCCGGCGTCAACGTCAGCCTGGGCACCGACTCCTGCGCCTCCAGCTTCACCATCAGCATGCTGAAGACGCTGAACGCGGCCGCGCTGGTCCACAAGATTCGCGGCGACGCACCGGAGAGCTGGCTGACTGCGGGCGAGGCCTTTGCCGCGGCGACGATGGGAGGCGCCACCGCGCTCGGTCTCGGCGATGCGCTTGGAGCCATCGAGGTCGGCCGGACCGCGGACATCACCCTCTGGCGTCTCGACGGCATCGCCTTCACGCCGCTCGGCGATCCGCTGCGGCAACTGGTCTACGCCGAGAGCGGCCAGGACCTGGACGCGGTGATCGTCGACGGCGAGATCGTGATGCGCGACGGCCGCCTGACCCGCATCGACGAAGACGCGATTCTTGCCGAGGCGCGCGAGACCTACGAGGCGCTGAAGCCGCAGATCGACGACGCCGAAGCCGGCCTGGCCAGCGTCATGGCGGCGTGCCGCACGATCTACGACCGCTGTCTGGACCACGAGATCGCCGCCGACACCTATCCGGCGCGGCTGCGCTGAGCTGCAATCGGTTCCGGACTGCCGCCGGCGGCTACCTGCCGACGACCGCGATACCCGTGATCTCGATCAGCAGGCCCTCGGTCGAAAGCGACTGAACGCCGACGAGGGTATTGGCCGGCAGGCGGTCCGGCGGAAAGAACTCCGTGATGGTTCCGGCGATGCGGTCCAACTGGTCCGGGTTGTAGTCGACGACGTGGATGGTGAGTTGCACGACGTCGGTCATCGCGCCGCCCCCGGCCTCCACCGCGGTCTCGAGATTGCGCAATGCCTGGCGGGCCTGGGTGACCACGTCCTCGCCGACGATGTTGCGTTCGCGGTCGAAGGCGACCTGGCCGGAAAGGAAGATGGTGCGTCCCCCTTCGACGGTCACCGCGTGATGGTAGTTCCGCGGCGACGGCAACGACGGTGGGTTCGAATATTGCCTGGTCATGTGGCGAACCCTGTCACGGTGCCCGGGAGGGCGGGGGTCTCACCCGGGTGCAGCGCTTGCGTCGACGCCACGCGGCAGGCGGGCATCGGTAGTCGAATCGGCTCCGAATCGGCGATGTCGTCAAGGGGTTTCGGGACACGCGTTGGCCAAAATTCGTGCCGTCCGTCTCCCGGCCCGGGCGTTTTGTCAATTCGTCGATACAGGATCATATGGATCATATATTGCAAAATCTTGCCGCACTTGAATCTGGAACATCTGAAAAAGATCAAATGACTGTAACCTTGGATCTACCAGAACTCGACGACTCTTCTGATTCTCGGTTCGCAAGTACAACTTTTCCCGCTGATTCCGAAAGTACCCACGGTACAGTACGCGCAGCGCAGAAACAGCTCCGTGCAAAGCTCTATCGCATCGTTGTTGTTCCAGATCAGTCGTTGGCAGGTCAATCATTGGAGAAACCAAGATCGTTATAACATAACTATAAAACATCGAAATCCAACCTTTCAGGCACTCGTCTGGCGCAATATACAATTCCGCATCGATACGGTGCTAAGCTGTGGCACGAAGTATTCGCCGAGTGGCCGTTCGCTGCCGCGTCCGGGCGGTCGCAGCGAAGCTGGGGTTCCACCGAGGGGGTTTGCTTCGTGGACTCACGCATCACGCTGACCCACGGTTGTTCGCTGTCCAACCTGCCGCTGTTCGTGGCGGAGACCGCTGGACTGTTCGAGGCCGAAGGCCTCGATGTCGAGGTGCCCCGGTTCACGACGCTCTCGTCCTCCTCCGACATCATCGCGTCAGGGGAGTCGGATCTCGGCACCGTCGCCTTCACCGAGCCGCTGATCGACGCGTCTCGCGACAACCCGCCCATCATCGTCGGCGGCAGCGGACTGATGGGCATCACCGTCATGGCGCAGCCGGGGATCACGGATGCCGGGCAGTTGAAGGGACGCAGGGCCGGCACGTTCCGCCGCGATCCGCTGGAAGTGTTGCTGCACGACGCTCTGGCGGTTCACGGCCTCGGGTTCGGCGATCTGGAGATCGTCTACCTTGACGACATCGAGGGCGCACTGGCGGACTTCGAGAACCGCGCCATCGATGCGATCACGGTTGCCGAGCCCCATGCGACCCGCCTCGCGCGAAGCGGCGCGGCGCTGCTGAGCGACGGCACCGAGCTGTGGGGTGATCCGTTTCCCGACACGGTGCTGGTGGCCACCGCCGAATTTCTCGACTCGCGGCCCCAGGACGTAGCGGCGGCGCTGCGCGCGATGATTCGCGCGGAGGCGATGATCGCGGCCGATCCGGACGGCATGGTCGATCACGCCGTGCGGCACTATCCCGACTACGACCGGTCCGACCTGGAGGCCGGCGCCCGCCGGCAGCCTCCCTGTATCGACATACGCCATCTGGAACACGTCATTTACGATCGCTGGGATTCGCTCCAGTCGCTGGGGCTCGTCCCTCGAAGCGACCGGCCGCCGCCCAACGTGGTCTCGTTCGATCTGTTGGCGGCCGAGCTGGAACGCGTGGGCCACGCGGGCCCAAATCCCGCCTGAGACCAAGCACAAAGGAGATGACACCGATGAAACAACAAGATGTCGAAGCACACGTTCACACGCACGCATCATCGATCGGCCGCCGTGATTTCCTCTGTCGCTGCGGCGCCGGCGGCATGGCGACCGCGGCGATGCTGGCCGGCATCAACCGTCCGGCGCTGGCCGGCGCGCTGACCGTCAAGGCCACTCACGGCACGGGTCTGTGCAACATGGCCATCTTCCTCGCGCATGCGCGCAAGATGACCGAGCCGTACGGGATCAACCTCGAGTTCGTGAACGCGCCGACGAGCGGCGACATCGCGGCGATCTTCGGGTCGGGCCAGGTCGATCTCTCGTCCATCCCTTACACGAACTTCTTCACCCTGATCGACAAGGGCGCGCCCGTGAAGATCGTTTCCGGCACCGGCGTCGAGGGCTGCGTGATCGTGGCGCATCCCGGCATCGACAGCGCTGAGAAGCTGATGGGCAAGAGCCTCGGGACGTTCCAGGCCGATACCCTGGAGGTGCTGCCCTACGACTGGGTCACCGCGCACGGGGGCGACTGGGCCCAGATGGATGTCAAGTTCCTGGGGTCGTCGCCCGAGATCGTGCAGGCATTCGTCAACGGAGCGGTCGACTCGATTTGCCACATCGAGCCCTACGCGACTCAGGCGCTGCAGGCCGTCGAGGGCGCGCACATGCTCTCGGACGGCACCGACATCTACGGCCCGTACTACACCGACTGCGTCATCGCGGTGAGCGATCGGCTGATCGAGGCGGACCGCGACGCGGTGAAGAACCTGATTCGCACCTTCATGCTGGCGCAGCACGAATCGGAGAAGGACCGGATGCAGGCGTGCCGGGACACGGTCGGGACGTACTACAAGACCGACTTCGATACCCTGATCGATGCCTCGACCAAGCAGTTCCTGATGATCGACCAGCGTCGCCACACGGAGTTCATGATCGAACGGTCGCAGTCGATGATGAAGCTCGGCTACACGCGCAATCCCATCGACGAGAGCGCGTTCGACTGGTCGATGCTCGAAGAGGTGATCGCGGAGGAGCCCGAGCTCTACCGCTCTCTCATCGTGGTGTAGACTCCCGGGCAGCGGCGAACGGGAGCACGAGGAACGCGGCCGGCCTCGCCGGCCGCCTCGCGGCGCGAGGAGTCCGAGGGCATCAAGGCATCCATGAGCGCGCGGCCCATCAGTGAAAGAGGGCACCCGATCGCCTGGTGGTTCATCTCCATCGCCCTGTTCATCGCGATCTGGGAGTTCACCTTCGCGATGGGTCTGTACAGCGCCAAGACCCTGCCGCCGCCCCACATCTTCCTCGCCGACGTTCCCAACCAACTCCAGCACTTCGACTTCAGCAAGGCCAACCCGGGTGAAGCGCCGGCAGCGACGCACTACCACGCAGTCGCCAAGACGGTTTCGGCGACCGTGCTGCGGGTCGTGGCGGGGCTTGGCCTCGGCTTCGTGCTCGGCGTCGTGTCAGGGACCCTGATCCGGTACTTCCGCTGGTTCGGAAACCTGACCCTGCCCACCATCACCCTGCTCGCGCCGATCTCGCCCTTCGCCTGGCTGCCGGTTGCGGTCTACCTGTTCGGTACCGGCGACAAGCCGGCCATCTTCCTGGTCTTCCTGGCGGTGTACTTCATCATCGTGCTGGCCACCATCGCCGAGATCGACGCGGTCCAGAAGACCTACCTGGACGTCGCGAGGATCATGGGCGCCACCCGGCTGCAGACCTACTTCCGGGTCATCCTGCCCGCGGTGCTGCCCGGGCTGTTCATGATCCTGCGGCTCAACCTGTTCGCGGCCTGGATGATCGTGCTCATCGCCGAGTCCGCCGGCTCCGACAGCGGCCTCGGGGCGCTCGTGATGCTGGCGCGCAACACCGGCGCCGCCAATCTCGTGATGCTCGGCATGGTGGTCATCGGAGTCGTCGGGTTCGTCTTCGACCTCGTCCTGCGGACGATCCAGCGCCGCATGCTGTACTGGGTGCCGGAGGCCCAGGCGTCGCTTCGGAGATGAACACGACGACACGTAGCGGCGCGCCCCCCAACCGGCTGTCGAGGGCCGCGGCTTCCGTCGCATGGTGGATCGCCTCGGTGGCGCTGTTCGTCGCGATCTGGGAGTTCTGCTGGTACATGCGGTGGGCGAACCCGATGCTGATGCCCCCGCCTCACATCTTCCTGCAGGACATCCTTCTGGTCGGCAAGTTGTTCGACAAGTCCACCCGGCTGGGCAACCCGTCGGCGGGCCTCATCGCCCTCACCATCGCCAAGACGGTCGGGGCTTCGACGCTGCGCGTCGTCATCGGTCTCGCGGTCGCGCTGGTGATCAGTCTCGCGGTCGGCATGGCCATCCGGTACTCGCCGCTGTTCGGCCGCCTCATCCTGCCCGTCATCAACCTGCTGGCTCCGATTTCCCCGATCGCCTGGCTGCCCGTCGCCATGCTGATCTTCGGCCTCGGCAATGCGCCCGCGATCTTTCTGGTCTACATCGCGCTGTTCTTCATCATGACGCTGGCGACGCTGAACCTGATCGACACCCTGCCGCCGTCCTACGTTCAGGTCGCACGGATCATGGGTGCGTCGCGGCTCCAGATATTCGTCCAGGTCATCCTGCCGGCGATCCTGCCCGGGCTGTTCGTGGTCCTGCGGCTCAACCTCTTCGCGGCATGGATGATCGTGCTGATCGCCGAGTCGGTCGGAGTCGGCGGCGGGCTCGGACTGGTCGTCATCATTTCCCGGAACACGTTCGACGCCCAGCTCGCATTCTTCACGATGTTCATCATCGGCGTGGTGGGATTCCTGCTCGACGTGGCGTTGCGCGAGATCCAGCGGCGGGTCCTGAACTGGCAGCCGTAGGGCGCAGGAGGAGAGACGGATGACAGAGACGGTCAACCACGCGGCGTCCACCGGCGAGCCGCCGGCGATCCGGTGCGCGAGCGTCGCGAAGGTTTGGGGGGCGGGAACCGACCGCGCGGTCGAGGCACTCAAGGACTTCAGTCTCGACGTCGGGCGGAACGAGTTCGTCGTGCTGCTCGGTCCGAGCGGCTGCGGGAAGTCGACGCTCCTCTACCTGATCGCCGGACTCGAGGATCTGACCTCGGGGACCATCGAAGGCCACGGCGTGCCGGTCTCGGCCCCGGACAGCGATCGGAGCCTCATCTTCCAGGAGTCGTCGCTCTATCCGTGGCTGTCGGTGGTCGAGAACGTGACGTTCGGGCTCAGGCTGCGGGGGGTGTCGAAGGGCGAGCGGCGCGAGGTCGCGAGGGAGCTGCTGAACGAGGTCGGCCTCGGCGGGTTCGAGGACAAGCGGCCCGACGAGCTGTCGGGCGGGATGCGCCAGCGCGCCGCGGTGGCCCGTGCGCTCGCCATGAAGCCGAGCGTCCTGCTGATGGACGAGCCCTTCGCGGCGCTGGACGTGCAGACGCGCTCCAAGCTGCAGGACTTCCTGATCAAGATCTGGCGCGACAGCGGCGCATCGGTGCTGTTCGTCACCCACCATATCGACGAGGCGATGGCGTTGGCCGACCGCGTGGTGGTTTTCACCGCGCGCCCTGGCACCATCAAGAGCATCGTCCCGATCGACCTGCCCCGGCCGCGCGATCCGCGCGATCCCAAGCTCCACGATCTGCGCGACCATCTCATCGATCTGCTGGCCGACGAGGTCGACCGCGCCTTCGCCGAGCAGGAGCAGATCTCGGACAAGGACAGGATTCGGGCATAGCGAGCGGGCATTCCCGAGCGCCGCTCGGTTGCGGGCATGGACCCGACCGCACCGGCTGCGCCGCGGCGCTTTCCCTCGGTGGCGTTGGATCCGCGAACGCGGTCAGGATGCTCGGTGTGCCCTGGCTCATGCGATCGTGCCGCGACTCGCGTTTGTGCGGTCACCATAGGCGGCGATCGCGTGTCCCTCTCGCACCAGCCATTCCCCGACAGTACTGGAAGGCGAAGTCGAAGAACGTGCCGTCTCAGTGAGCCACCCGGACCCGGAAGAGAATCGTGTAGACGACGGGGATGAACAGCAGGGTCAGCACGGTGGCGAACAGCAGACCGAACATGATGCTGACCGCCATCGTCTCGAACATCGGATCATGGCTGAGCCACAGCGGCGTCATGCCGCCGATGGTGGTGGCGGTGGTCAGGAGAATGGGGCGCAGACGCTGGCGGCAGGCGACAGGCACGGCCTCGGCTGGTGCAAGGCCGTTGCGCTCGATCTCGATGTCAATCCGGTCGAGCAGCACGATGGCGTTGTTGATCACGATACCGGACAGCGCGATGAGCCCCAGGATGGTGAAGAAGCCGAACACGGAACCCGCAATCAGCAGCCCGTACGCAACCCCCACCAGTCCGAGCGGGATCGTCAGCAAGATGATGATGGGCTTGCGCAGGCTGTTGAACTGGGTGACCAGCAGCAGCAGGATGATCATGGCGGCGATGGGCAGCTTGTCGGCGATGGCCGCATTGGCATCCCCGGAGGTTTCCGCTTCGCCACCAATTTCATGATCGTATCCGCGGGGCCATGACGCGGTCTGCGTCTCGAGCCACGGGAGAAACTCGCGATTGACCTCCGCGGCGGTGACACCCGGCCGCAATTGGGCCTGAACGGCGACGGTGCGATTCCTGTCACGACGCTTGATGATGGCGGGCTGCCAGGCGAGCTCGATGTCCGCCACCTGTTCCAGAGGTACCGTGCCGCCACCCGGTGCGTACACGGGCATGGTCCGTAGCCGGTCGAGATCCGCGCGGTCCGTCAGACGGGATCGCATTGTGATGGGTATCAGGCTGTCCGCCTCGCGAAGCCGGCTCAGCTCGATACCCGACAGGCTGGACCTGAGCGAGATGGCGATGTCGTCATTGGTGACCCCCGCACGCAGCGCTCGCTCCCGGTCCACGTTGATCAGCAGCTTCTTGGTACGCAATCCCCAGTCATCCTTCACCGAGTACACGCCGGGATGTGCGAGCAGCCAGTCTCGAATCGGGGCGATCAGTTCGTGCAGCCGGTCGATGTCTCCTCCCCCGGCCCTGACTTCGATCGGGTATGGAATCGGAACCCCGTTCTCGATCTTGCGAAGCTGAACATCCAGGTCGGGATGCCGTTCGCGAGCGTAGGACTGAATCCGGGCGATGGTGCGTGGAATCACCAGGTGGTCGACGGTGCTGATCAGCAGGTTCACGACCCCCGGATCGCTGGAGCCCGGATTCAGTCCCAGGGTGTAGCGGGGAGCACTTCTCCCAATCCACGCACTCCAGTTGAGGATGGTGCCCTCCGCCCGGCCTCCGTCGGACTTGCCTTCCTCCTGCATCATGAGCTCTTCGGCGATGAAGCGATCGATGTCGGACATGACCTGCGTGGTGTGCTCGATCGCAGTGCCCCGGGGCAGTTGCATGGTGCCATTGATGATCGGATCGGTTTTCGGGGGAATGAACACGGTGGGCACCCACCGGAGCACCAGGACGGCGCTGGCAAAGATGCCGGCGGTCAGGACGAGAAAGACCACGCGGTTTCTCAGCGACAGGGCGAGCACGCGGTCGTACGCACGGTGGAGTAGTGAGCCGTCCTCGGACACCCCGGGCTCCCCGCGAACTCGCAGAAACGCGATGGTGAGCAGCGGGATCAGGGACAGCGCCAGAAGCCATGAACCGAGGAGCGCGATGGTCACCACCTTGAAGATGTCCGCGGTGTATTCGCCCACGGCCGACTCGGCAAGGAAGATCGGCAGGAATGCGGCGGCAGTGGTCAGGGAAGAGACCAGCAACGGAACCGCCATTTCTCCGCCCGCGGCCACCGCGGCCTCGGTTGCGCTCTCGCCACGCCCCCGGCGCACGAGTATGGACTCCGCAATGACGATGGCGTTGTCCACCAGCAACCCCAGGGAGATGATCAGCGCCGCCAGGGATATCTGGTTGATGGTGATGTCGAGCACGCTCATCGCGGAAAACGTGGCGAAGATGGTGGCCGGTACCAGCATGCCGACGATCAGTCCCGTGCGCAGGCCGAGAAACAGCAGCATCACCGCCACCACGATTCCGATGGCCTGGAGCAGGTTGGTGCGGAAATTGCCGACCCCGGTATCCACGACCGCGGACTCCAGGTAGACCGGTGTCAGCCGGATACCGTGGGGGTAGGCGGCCTCGATATATGGAATTTCCTGCTGCAGGGTCCGGCCGAGCGCCAGAATGTTGCCTCCCTCGCGCAGGGACGCCGAAAGGATGATGGCGTCCCGGCCGTTGAACCGGGCGATACCGGAGGGCGGGTCGACATAGTCGCGGTAGATGTCCACGATGTCTTCCAGACGGACGATCCGGCTGCTGCCGGGTATCTGGATGACGGTCCTTCGCAGGTCGTCGATGGATTCGAAATTGCCGGACGGCTCCAGCGCGATCCGTTCCCGCCCGGTCACTACCTGGCCGCCGCCACGGACGATGTTGATGCCGGACAGGATTCCTGAGAGCTGTCGGGGCGAGAGCCCGATCTCACGCAGCCGCGCCATGTTGTACTCGACGTAGATCTCCTCCTCCTGCACACCCTGGAGAGTCACCTTGGCCACGTCGTCGAGATGCAGCAGGCGGTCGCGGAGTTCCTCGGCGATGTCGCCGAGCTCGCGATGGCTGAAACCTTCCCCCGTGAGGGCGTACACGCTGCCGAACACGTCGCCGTACTCGTCGTTCACCACCGGGTCTCGAACACCGTCGGGCAAGTCGTCGACCGCCTCCACCTTGCGGCGCAGGGCGTCGAAGATCGGCCGCATGTCGGTGTAGCTTTCCTTGAAGTTGGCGGTGATCCAGGAAAGTCCCGGGCGGGATTCGCTGACTACGCTGTCGAGCTCCGGCATCTCCTGGATGGCCTGCTCGATCCGGTCCGTGACGAGCTGCTCCACCCGGAGCGGACTGGCGCCGGGAAACCGCGTGGTAATCACCGCCGCCCGGATGGTGAACCCCGGATCCTGCTGCTTGGGCAGGTTGAAGTAGGCGATGGTGCCGTAGAGCACCACCAGTGCCACCAGTGTGTAGACGACGGCGTGATGCCGGACGGCCGAATCCGTTACGCCTGCCATGACGGACCCCGTCAGTCGACCCTGACCTTCATGCCGTCCCGGATGACGGAAATGCCGGCGGTGACGACCCGGTCGCCGGGGGCGACGCCCGAGATCACCTCCAGACCCCGCGACGTCAACTCTCCCACCTCGACCGGCTTGCGCCGAATGACGCCCACGCCCGCCTCGCCGCCGTCGACAAGCGTGAAGACGAAGCGTCCCCGTTCGTCCTCCGCGACCGACACCGCGGGCAGAATCGTGGTCGACTCGCCACGGTCGAATGCAAAGTCCACCCGCGCGGCGAGGCCGGAACGCACTTCCCCGGTTCCTTCCATGCGCACGGTGACCGGAAACGCGGTGCCGTCGGCGGCGACGCCCACCTCCGAGACCACTCCCGGGAAGGTCCTGCCCGGCAGCGCGTCAAACGCGATTTCTCCGGTCAGGCCCGGGCTGAAGTGCGCGATGAGGGTCTCCGGGACCGTGATGGCGATCTCCAGGTGCTCTCCGCAATTGACCTCCACCACCGGTTGTCCGGCACCAACGTTCTCCCCGACGTCGGCGACGACGTCCACCACCGAGCAGTCCTGCCCTACCCCGAGGCTGGTGTACGACAGGTTGAGTCTTGCCAGCTCCACGGCACGGGCGGCGGCGCTCACCAGGGCGTTCGTGGATTCCGATGCGGCCCGGGCCGCGTCCAGGTCGGTGCGCGACGCGCTCCGGTTCTCGTACAGTCCCTTGACTCGCTCGTAGTTCACGGCGGCATTTCTCCGCTCCGCCTCGGCCCGCAGCAGCTCCGCCTCCGCCTGCTGCAACTGGAGCCGGAAGCCTGATGGATCCAGTCCGGCAATGATCTGCCCCTTGCGGACACTGCCTCCGACCGCCGCATCCAGCACGCTGATGGTGCCGGCGACCTTGAAGCTGAGGCTGGCCTGTTGCGCGGCGCGGGACACGCCGCTGAAGGAACGGATCCGGCGGCCCGGTTCCGGCGTCACCGTGACATGACGGACCGCCCGCAGAGGGAGTTCCGGCACCGGTTCTTCCTCCCCGCATCCGGCAAGAAGGGCCAGCAACGCCACCTGGCTGACGCAACGGAACAGAACGGAGGGATGGGGAGACGGTCGTTTCGATCGCATCGTGAATCTCGGAACGGGATTGCGCGAGGCCTCCAGGGCACCATGCAGCGCGGCTGCATGAAGCAGCCGCACTCAGGATCCGCCGATCACCTTGCGCCGGATACGCTCCGCCATCGCGTCCATGGATTCGGCATCAAGGAAGAAGTCGAACGCCCCCGTGGCGCGCTGCAGGCTCATCAGGTCGATCAGGAAGTCGTACACCGCGTCGGTGGCGGCCCGGTCCGCGTCCAGAAAGGCATCCCTGGCATCCAGGAAGCCGATGATGGACACCGTGCCGGCGTTGTAGCCGTCCTGGATCAGTGCAAAGTTCCTGCGCGCGGCGTCCGCCGCCCTGGCCGCCAGGTCGATGGCGGCGTAGCTGGCCTGTACCGCGTGCAGGCCG
Source organism: Gammaproteobacteria bacterium (assembly GCA_022826505.1). Classification (GTDB taxonomy): domain Bacteria; phylum Pseudomonadota; class Gammaproteobacteria; order HK1; family HK1; genus HK1. The sequence continues at coordinate 10,975 of JAJDUQ010000278.1, read as the reverse complement.
GACCGGACATCGTGCTCGATTCGGTGCTGCTCGGCCAGCCGCTGCAGCTTCAGCTCGTGCAGGGTGTACACACCCCGGTCGATGTCGGATTGCCGTCGTCCACCGAGATACAGTGGCAGGGAGAGGTTGAGGGTGACCTGCCAGTCGTTGCGCCCTTCGGCCGAGCCCATGGCTCTTCCATGTTCTCCCAGCACGCGGCCGACCTGGCCGGACAGACTCAGCTCGGGGCTCCAGTAGGACCTGCGGCTGGACTGGACCTGCCGTTCGGCCGCCGCGACATTGGCTGCGATGATTCGCAGCTCCGGTGCGTTGGCCAGTCCCTCGGCCAGGAAGATCTCCCCCATCGCATCCACTGCACGCTGGTTGTCGATCAGCGACACCAGGTTGCTCCGGCTCACCAGCAGCGAAGGGTCGGTCAGGCTGGCCGGCTCGGTGGAGAACCGTTCCTCGATCGGGCGATGCAGCAGGCGGTTCAGGGTGTCCATCGCCTGCTCCCGGGAGGCACGGGTGGTCAGCAGGGCCCGCCGCGCCGACGCCACCTCGCTCTCCCAGCGATAGACATCGGACGCGCTGGAGGAGCCGAGCTGCACGCGGTCCCGGGCAAGATCGAGATTGGTTCGAGCGAGCTCCAGCGCACGCCTGCGGATGTCGACCGCGGTCTGCCCCTTCAGGACCTGGAGAAACGCCGTGGTGGCCGATTGCACCACGTCGAGCTCCAGGGCCCGCTGCGCCGCCACGCGAGCCTGCTGCCGATGGTGTTCCACCTCGACGGCGGCCTGGGCGGACTCCGAATAGAGCAACTGACTCGCCTGCAACCGCACGGTCGACGTCCGCTCCGCCGCGCCGCCGGCCAGGACCGACGCTGCATCGTCATTCAACTGAGTCACTCCGAGCGAGGTGCCGACCTGCGGCCGCAGGCGTGATCGCGCCACGACCTCCCCTTCGGCGTCCGCCACCAGTCCCGCCATGCCTGTCCGGATGTTCAGGTTTGCCTGCAACGCCTCCTTCGCCACCGAGGAAAGACCCCACCGGCGGCCTTCCGAAACCGCATCCTCGTTGAGCAGGGTTGCGGTGCTGAGCACGTCGAACCGGGGTGAGATGCCGAGCTTGCCGGCAGTTTCCATGTTGATCGTGAGTCTGCGCTTGGGCCGGAACGACACGCCCTGGTCGCCGGCGTTCTCACCGAGAAGCACCGCCTGGAAGTTGAGTGCGTTGCGTCGCGCCAGTCGTGTCCAGTCGGTATCGGGGGCCGCCGCGGCGAGCACCCCACGCTGCACCGGAGTGGTGCCGATCAGGCTGTAGCTGGGCAGTCCACGGGCGGCCAGGCCCTCGATGAGCCGCGTCCTCCCCGCCCGGTCCATCCGGGGCAGCGGCCCCAGCATGACCGCTTCGGCGTCACCGGGGATCCGTGCAACGATGTCGTCAGTGGGACTCTCCTGGAGGATGAAGACAAGCTCGACGCCGTGGTCCGCGGCCAGCTCCCCGGCCCTGTCCGCCAGCTCTGGCACGGCCTCGCCGATGGACTTCTCCATCAGCAGCGCCACCTTCCGGAAGCGGACGATCTCTCGAAACGTCTGCAGATCGTCTGCGAATCGGACTTCGGCTGCGAGATAGTTGAGGTTGGTGACGCCGCTGGATCTGCCGGACCGGGGCAGGTCCGCCACGTCCGAAGCCAGGGCCATGGGAGCAAACGTGGACTTGGGATGCTCCGGCATCCGTGCGGCTACGGTGCTGGAGACGAAGCCGAGCGCCAGCACGACATCGACGTCGGCGCTGCCCTGCAGTGCGCGCATGGCGTCCTCGACCCCTTCGACCGACCAGTCGCCGGTCAGGATCATGGCGTCATCGAAGCGGACGTCGAACTCCCCGGCGATCAGTTCGGTGATCTCGCTCGTGAACAGGCCGACGGCTTCCTGAAGGAGGGGTCCGTCCCCGTCGACCACGATGCCGACATTCACCCTTTCGGCACCGGATGCGGCATGACCGAGGAGCCCGGCAAGCAAACCCAAGGCACCGTATACGAGGCACATCCAGTGCCTTCGATGAAAGCGAAGTCCCGGCATCACGCACTTCTCCAGAACACAGGAACCATCGGGCCCACGTCTGACCCGTTCTACGGCACGACAACAATCGCCGCATCCGTGGTGACCAGCACGGTGCGCATGTTGAGGGTCACGGCGGTGTCGAAGTCCTCCATCTCGATGCCTTCGACCGACGCCGGGCCGGGATGGCCGACATGGTTCCGGACGAAATCGATCCCGCCAAGCGCGTTCGCCGCCTCGCGCACGATGCGCCGGTTGTCCTCGTCGCGCGTGAGGTCGGCGGGAACCCCAACCGCGCGGCCGCCGGCCGACTCGATCTCGCCCACGACGGCCCGCACCGCATCGGCGTCGATATCCACCACCGCGACCGCCGCCCCTTCCCGGGCGAACCGCACGGCCCCCGCGCGCCCCATTCCTGAGCCGGGTCCCGCCTCCGCCTTCCTCCCACGAAGCAAGAGGTGAAGCCATGATGACCCATCCCCTGCACGAGGCCCACGCCCCCGCCGCAAACTGATACTCGCCGACTTGGAGCGCCGTCGACACCAAGCCACAGACTGGGGCCGCCCGAAGCTCGACTCCGTCTCCAGCCACAGCGAGCAAGAGATTGACCGAGGCGACTTCCGGTAGCCATGGCTGCGCTCGTCCAGAACTCAGAGGACTTTCACGGCAAACAGCGGCCAATCACCTCGACTCCCCCGTTCGACCGTGAGACCGGGTCCGAATGGCCTTGCCCGCCAGGAGATACATGATGATGTAGACAATGACTCTGTACGCTACCGGAGAGCCCGGCGGAATGCAGATGAACGAGAATCCCCGCACTCCCCGCAACCCGAGTTCATGGGCGATACGAATGCACTCGTAATCACTCAATCCGATGGGCTCGGCCAATTCCCCAAGGATATCCCCTGGCGCGGGCCCGGCGCCGCCCAGAACGTCCATGTCGAAATGCGCATAGACCGCCCTGGTGCCGTTGTAGGCGTGATCGAGTCCCTTGCAAACCGCCTCGACTCCTTGGCGCCGCACGTCCCATCCGGAAAAAAAGAGGGCCCCTCGCGCAAGGATCTCCTCAACCATGTCCGAGGCCTCCAGCATGCCGCGCGGACCGATTTCCACCAGATTGCGAGCGTGAACGTTGTCGTGAAATTCCATCGTCTTGTACAACCAGCAAAATCCGCCGGCAATACGCGGATCGTTGGTCTGCGGGCACTGCGGAAAAATGTCCCAATGTGCATCCAGACTGACTATACCGACATCACCGTCCGCATGTTCTGCTACACACTTGGCAATGGCGTAAGAGCCGCACGGGGAATTCTGGCCGATCACGACCGGCAAGGCGCCAACCTCGAGCGCGTCGTTGACCTTGCGCTCTACCGCCGCCTGTGCCGTCAGGATGAGGTCCGGGTTCAGAGTTCCGATATTCGCCTCTGGCGGAATGTCCGCGTCGCCGTAGTCGACAACATGGAGGTAGTCGAATACGTTGAACCTGAAATCCTGGATATAGCCGGACTGATAGCGAATGGATTGCTGGCGCACCCGTTTCGGCGCAGCGAGCCAGTGCTCCTTGCCAACGCCGGCCCACTCATCGGACGAACTCGACACGTAGGGGCTTCCGATAACGACGACATCGGCTCCTTCGAGCTCGTCCTTTCGGGTGACGTGCCGACACCCCATGAATGTCGGTGTCTCGTCATCGATCATCGGAAAGTCGAGCTTCGCCGCCCACATGCCGTCACGGATTTCGTTCCAATCGGGGTATTTCATTCCATCTTCCATCCAAGCCTCGTGGACCATGGCCGACGCCATGGTCCATATTGCATCAAGCGCGCCTTCTCCTCGGGCTTGCGACGCACCGCCTCTCGCTAGCTGAACCACCACCGTTCGACGTTCTTGTGTCCGTCGAACTCCAGGTTGTTCGCAATCTGTTCCGGAACATGCACCTTGGCGGAAGCTGCCTGCACGAAGCTCGCATAAATCGGTATCACGGCCCCGCCCTCGTCGCGAACGAGCCGTTGCATTTCACTGTACATGCTGCGGCGCTTCTCGGTGTCCAGCTCCGCGCGTGCTTCCACGAGCAGCTTGTCGAACTTCTCGTTCGACCAATGGGTTTCGTTCCATGCGCCTCCCGATGCATACACCAGAGAGAACATCCAGTCTTCAGTCGCACGGCCCGCCCAGTAGCTGGCACACCACGGCTTCTTCTGCCATACATCCGACCAGTAACCATCGTTGGCTTCGCGCACCACATTGATGTTGATGCCCGCCGCCTTCGCCGTACTCTGGAAGAGCTGAGCTCCGTCGACCGCACCTTCGAAAGCCGTGTTCGCCACATGAAGGTCGAGATCGATGCTGTCGTGGCCTGCCTGCTTCAGGTGCCACCTGGCCTTGTCCGGGTCATGGACGCGCTGCTCGATATCTCCGTCATAGTACGTATTTGCGGGTCCGATCGGATGGTCGTTGGCGAGCTTTCCATAGCCCCGGGCAATCACTTCCAGCCACTGCTCTCTGTCGATTGCATGCTTCAGGGCGAGCCGCAGGTGATTCTCGTCATATGGCGGAACTTCGGTCAGCATCGGCAAGGTGAAATGTTGATTGCCGGTTGTCTCGATGACCTGTACGGCAGAGTTTCTCGTCAACAGATGGGCGGTCTTCAAATCCACCCTGGTGATGGCGTCGAGGTCTCCCGTGAGCAGTGCATTCGTGCGGGCAACGACGTCGGGGACGAAAAGTGTCTGGATTGCGTCGAAGTGTGCGCGGTCTTCCTTCCAGTAATTCGGATTTCGCGCCGTGATCACCTTGACGCCCGGGTCGAAGGATTCGAGCACATACCCTCCGGTGCCGACACCGGATTCCCAGTCGATACTGCCATCCTGGTTTGCCGGGCAGATGGACAAGTGGAAGTCGCTGAGAAGGAACGGAAAATCAGCGCTTCCGCCGGAGAGCTCGATGATCACCGTGTCGTTTCCGTCAGCTCGGATATCTGCAATAGGTTCCACGATACTCTTTGCGGCGGATTCCGAATCTTCTCCTCGATGATGGTTCAGGGATGCGACAACGTCTGCCGCATCAAGTGTCTTTCCGTTGTGGAACTCGACGCCCCTTCTCAATTTGAATGTCCAGGTCATGGCGTCAGCGGTCGATTCCCAGCCTTCCGCAAGCTCGCCAACCAAGGTGCCATCCTGGGCTATCTCCGTCATGTTGTTTCGGAGCTGCCCAAAACTGACATTGGCCATGTACATGTCCAGAACCTTGGCGGGATCGAGACTGTCCCCCGTACTGCCGCCAGTGATGGCTTGACGAAAAACGCCACCCTTCTTCGGAGCCGCTGCATACACTGCAGGACTTGCCATGGACATGGCCAATGGCAGCGATGCCGCTACGGTAGCGGTGTGGCCGAGAAACTTCCGGCGTCCTATTTTTTCCGTTCGCAACTGCTTTGCACGTTCGATTGTTCTGGTCATCTGACAGGCCTCATATCGCCGATTTCGGCGTGGTATCGACAAACCCCCTGGTACATCAGGCGGAGCTCATTGCGGTCGATATTCCGATCGACGCGTCTCAGCGGACGGGAAGGCAGAAGGGCGAGACCTCGTCCGCCCTTCGCTTGGCCCAGTCCATGTCCGGCACGCGTTCCAACGCCCGGTTCTGGCCCTCCTGCAGCCGGTCGAGCGCGTGGTCCTGGTCGATCGACAGCACCACCTGGTCCTTCACCATCTGCTCGCCACCTACGAAGACGTCGCGCACCGCGCCCGCCGTGCCCGAATATATCAGGCACTTCAGCGGATCGCGCACCGGCCGCATCGAGGGATGCCGGAGATCGATCAGTGCCAGGTCCGCCTTCGCGCCCGTCGCGATGCGTCCGAGGTCGTCCCGCCCGAGCGCCCTGGCGGCGCCCAGGGTCGCGGTCTCGAACACGTCCTCGGTCCTGAGCAGGTCGACATGGCCGCTCGCAACCTTCGACATGAGACCCGCGATCCGCATCTCCTCGATCATGTCGTGCGGGTAGCAGTCGGTGCCGAGTGCCATGTTGACGCCGGCGGCCCGGTAGCCTCCGAGGCTTCGCATCATGTCGCCCCATTGCGCGAACGCGCGCGGGCAGTGGACCACGGAGGTGCCGGACTCGGCGAGGCGTTCGAGGTCGCGGTGCTCGTGGTGGTTGATCCACGGGTGCTGGTCGATGTTGATCGCGTGTCCGAGCAGCGTGTTCGGTCCGAGCACGCCGATCTCGCCAAGCCATTCGATGGGGGTCCTGCCGTGGCGCCGGACCATCTCCCGGTGCTCCATGACGGACTGCGCGGCATGCGTCTGGAGCGGGATGCCGCGCGTCTCGGCGGCCGCCCTGCATCGGTCGAACATCTCCTCGGTGCAGGTATCGGCCTGTGCCGCTCCCACCATTCCGTGGAGACGCCCGCTCGGATGCGCCATCGCGGTGTCGATCAGCGTGAGCGCGGCCTCCAGGTTCTCGAGCCCCTTCTCTTCGTACCATGTGTAGACATGGTCCCGGCCGTTGGGGGTGTACCAGTGGCCGGACTGGACCATGGGACACACGTAGGTGCGGATTCCCGTCGCCCCCAGCATGTCGACCCAGCCGTGGTGCGGGAGGCCGGAGCAGTAGAGCTCCGCCATGGTCGTGCAGCCGCTCTTCAGGAGGTCGCAGACCGAGGCCTGGGTCGATGCGACCGCGGACTCCTCGTCCTCCTGAAGCAGCCACGTGTACTCGAAGAGCTGGGTCATCCACATGTGCTTGGTGGCCAGATCCTCGAAGAATCCCTTGCCGTGCATCTCCATGTAGGCGTGGAGGTGCAGGTCGAGGGTCCCGGGAAGGACCATGAGGTCCCTGCCGTCGATGACCCGCTCGGCCTCGCCGCGGTAGTCCTTGCCGACGTGGACGATCGCGTCGCCGCTGAACGCGACGTCGGCGTGAAGAAGGTACGCGTGGCCGTCGTTCTCGCGGTCGTAGGCCACGATCCAGTCGGCGTTCCGGATGAGTGTCGTCTCGGTCATGGTGCTCCCTCCTCCCGTACTGTTGACCTGAGCCGCGCTCCCTTCGTGTCGTCGCCCCTTCCCTCCCGCGTCGGGGCAGCGGCTCCTATCGGTTGCGGTGCTTGATGCGCTGCAGGCGCGTCTTCGGATCGAGCGAGTCGCGAAGGCTGTCCCCCAGCAGATTCACTGCCGTCACGAACAGAAAGATCGCGATGCCCGGCAGGATCGATGCGTGGGGCGCCTTGTGCAGGACGAGCCGTCCGCTCGAGGTCATCATCCCCCATTCCGCCGCCGGCTGCTGCACGCCGAGGCCCAGAAAGCTCAGTCCCGCCGCCAGGATCACGATCGGTCCGACGATGGTCATCGAGTAGACCACGGAAGCGGAGACGATGTGCGGAAGGATCTCGACGAAGAGGATCTTCATCTCGCTGGTCGCCGCGGCGTAGGCCGCCTCCACGTAGCCCTGGCTCTTCTGGGCGAGCGCCTCGACATAGACGATGCGCGTGTTGTACGGGATGAGGACCACGGTGAGCGAGATCATCAGGTTCACGAGCCCGGGCCCGAGGAAGGCGGCGATGAGGATCGCGAGCAGCACCATGGGGAACGCGAAGAACACGTCCATGACCCGCATGATGACCTCGCCGGCCCGGCCATGGAACGCGGCGATCGTCCCCAGCGGAATGGCGATGAGGGCGCCGATGAGGACGGGGCCGAAGCCGGTGACGAGCGACATCCGGGTGCCGTAGACGAGCCGGGTGAACATGTCGCGGCCCTGGTTGTCGAGGCCGAGGAGGTGGCCCTCGGTGCCGATGCCGCGAAGCCGCAGGAAGGGGTCCGCCTCGTTGGGGCCGTAGGGCGAGATCCACGGCGCGAAGAGGGCGCAGAAGATGAATCCGCCCAGCATGACGGCGCCGAGCATGGCCATGGGGTCGTTGCGGATCCCCTGGAGCACGAAATGGAGCGACGACCGCTGCGGCTCGGCCGCGACGGTCCCTGCGCCCGTTGTACCCGTGTCCGCCATGTCGTCCGAAACTCCGCCTTCTCTCCCGTCCCCGCCCGCTCTTGCGCGCGCTACTTGTGCGACGGGTCGAGGGCGTGGACGACGACGTCCGCCAGCAGGTTGCTCACCACGAACACGACCGCGATGGCGAGCACGCAGCCCTGCACCATGGGCGCGTCGCGCTGGAGGATGGACTCGTAGAGCTGAAGCCCGACCCCGGGCCAGGTGAAGATGACCTCGGAGAAGACCGCCCCGCCGAACATGAACCCCACGTTGAGGCCGGTCATGTTGACGAACTGCGGCAGGACGTTGCGCATCGCGTGGACGTAGACGACGCGGCGCGACCGCAGGCCGCGCGCGCGGGCGGCGAGGATGTAGGGCTGGTGCAGGACCTCGATCATCGAGGCGCGGGTCACCCGGGTCATGATCGCCACGCCCGACGCCGCCGTCGCGATGGCGGGCAGAAAGAGATGATGGAGCAGGTCGAGCACGCCGCCCGGGTCGCGCACGTCGTACATGCCCGCGGTGGGGAAAATGGGCCAGTGGACGGCGAAGAGGTAGAGGAGCACGAGGCCGAACCAGAACACGGGCATGCTCGCGAGGAGCAGCGAGACGGCGACCGTCACCCGATCGAACGGCCGCCGGAACCGGGCCGCGGAGAGCGTGCCCAGGACGAAGCTCGCGAGGACGACGATGAGAAGGCTCCCCCCCATCAGCACGAGGGAGTTCCCGATCTTCCGCATGAGCACCTCGGAGACCGGGGTGTTCATGATGTGGGAGTGGCCGAGGTCTCCCTGGAGGAGATTCCCGAGCCAGATGAAGTACTGGACGACGACCGGCTTGTCGAGTCCGAGCTTCACGCGGAGCGCCGCCGCACGCTCCTCGCTCGCGAACATGCCGAGGATCTGCTGCGTGACGTCGCCCGGTGCGAGGTGAAGCGCGAAGAAGACGATGAAGGTGACGCCGAGCAGGACCGGTATCGCGTAGAGCAGCCGCATCGTGACGAAACGCAGCATGGCGAGCATCCGATCTGCGCGACGGTTCGGCCCGCGCAGGCAATCGGCTCGTCCCCCGGACGGAGCCGGGGGACGAGCCGTCGTGGTTCTATTCGGCGATCTCGAGCAGCGTGAAGTCCTGCCAGTTCTCCGGCGCGAGGACGAACCCCTTCACCCGCGGGCTCACCGCGAAGGCGAGCTTGTAGGCGTAGACGGGGATCCACGCGACGTCGTCGGCGATCACCTGCTGGACTTCGCGCAGGCGCGCAACGACCTCCTCCTCGTTCGTCGCACTCTTGACCTGGCCGAGGAGCTCGCCGATCCGCGGGTTGTCGTAGTACCCGGCGTTATATCCGTTCGGCGGCAGGGCGGCCGGGGTGACGACGAACTCGAGCCAGATGAACGAGGTCTCGCCCCAGCCGATGGTCATGATGTGGGTGCCTTCGTTCATGCCCTTGAGCATCTGATCGAAGTACGTGCCCACGTCGTAGCCGACGAGTTCGGTGCGCACGCCGATCTTGCCCCAGTCGCGCTGCACCCACTCCACGAACTCCTGCATCGCGACGGCGCCGGCGCCGCCCTTCGACCACTCGAAGCGGATGTCGATGCCGTCGGGATGGCCCGCCTCGGCGAGCAGCGCCTTCGCCTTCTCTGGGTCGTAGGGGTAGGGACGGAAGTTCTCCTCGAAGCCCGGCCCGTGGCGGTTGAGCATCCCGTAGTGCGGCAGGCACTCGTTGAGGCGCTGGAGCTTGCACAGGCCCTCGCGATCGATGGCCATGTAGAGCGCCTGGCGGACCCTCACGTCGGCAAGCGCGGGCTCCTTCATGTTGAGCCACAGGGGCTGCATCCCCGGACCGGTCTTGCTCACGATCTCGAAGCCCTTGCCTTCGAGGTACTCGTAGGAGTCGGGCGACGGGCCGGCGATGATGTCGACCGCACCCGAAACGAGGGCGAGCTCGCGGGCCGCCTCGTCCGCGATGGGCTGGATGATGAGCCGATCGTACTTGGGGGTGCGGGCGGGGTCCCAGTAGTCCGGGTTGCGCTCGAGCACGATCTTCTCGCCGAACACCCGCTCGCCGAAGCGGAAGGGACCGGTGCCGACGGGGTTGTTGGTGAGACCGTCGTTGCCATGCTTCTCGACCGCGGCGGGGCTCACCATGCCGGCGGCTCCGTAGCCGCCGTTCACCATGCGTTGCAGGAAGTTCGAGACCACCCCCTTCAGCGTGACGCGCAAGGTATGCTCGTCCACCGCCTCGTAGCTCTCGATATCGCCGATCCACCAGCCGTTCAGGCCGACGAAGTTCTCCAGGTAGTGGGGCGCATCCGGGTTGAGCAACCGGTCGAAGTTGAACACCGCCGCGGCCGCATTCCACGGCGTTCCGTCGTGGAAGGTGACCCCCTTGCGGAGATTGAACGTGTATGTCTTCTGGTCGTCCGAGAGCTCCCAGCTCTCGGCGAGGGCCGGGATGATCGGCGGGATCTCGACGTCGTCGCGCGAAAGATCCTGCTGAACCAGACCCTCGTAGAGGTGGTAGACGACGCGGTAGGTGAGCCAGAGAGCATGCGTGTGCGGATCGAGCCTCGTCGGCTCGCCTTCGACGGCGATGGTGACCGTCCTGTCCTGCGCCTGGGCGACGGGTGATGCCATCAGCGCGAGCGCGAGGCAGATCCGGGAGAGAGCGGCCAAGAGCCCGAAGCCGCTCCAGCGCATTCTCGACGACCGATTCGGAGATCGGCATTGCATTCGTTTCATTTTCGAACTCCCCCTGTTCCCTCAATCCGGTGAACGTGAAACATTCCCGTCTGCTCCCTGGTCTTTAGCCCATCTTTACCCAATTGTGGGTCGCGATGGGTCGGATCAGCCCGAAATTCGCTGATTTTGGCATATAACCGATTGATTCTTGGTCGAGATGGCTGATGTAGTGCCATAATATTGTCTATATGTGTTGCACCACACC